>CADCTH010000253.1 GCA_902805495.1 uncultured Actinomycetospora sp. | reverse complement strand
GCGCAGGCCCCGCGCGCCCGACCGTCGCCGTCTCCGCCTCGTCCACGGACTCATCGTCACACGTCGCGGACCCCCGGCGGAGCGGTCGCGACCCCCGTGCTCCTCGGGGTCGTCTCGGGGTCGGGACCGGGGTGGCTCCCGGAGGTCCTTGGGCTGCGCACCGCGCAGGGTCGTGGTAACGGCCGGACACGTCGGCCGGTCAGCGAGGAGGATGAGGACGATGAGCAGTCCGGGGCAGGGGTCGCGGGCGCCGGCGGGAGCCGACGTCGGCGCGACCCTGCGGGACATGTGGGCCACGCGGCCCGCCCGTCTCAAGGAGGACCGCAAGGTCGCGGGCGTCGCCGCCGCGATCGCGCGGCGCTACGCCATCGACCCGACGCTCGTGCGGGTCGCGTTCGTGGTGTCGCTGTTCTACGGGGTCGGCCTGCTGGTCTACCTCGCCGGCATCCTCGTGCTCCCGCGGGTCGACGCCGCCGGGCGCCGCGAGACGCCGGTCTGGGCGATCGTGATCGGCGCGATCCTCGGCATCGCCGCGATCGCCTCGGCGTTCTCCGGCGACCTCGGCACGGTGATCGGCGTCGTCGTCGCCGTGACGCTGCTCTACCTGCTGCACCACAGCCGCGCCCACCTGCGCGACCCGCAGCGCCCCGCCGCCGTGGCGGAGGGCACGGGGGTCCCGGGCGAGACCGGGGAGACGGGCCGCCCGCCGTCCTGGGACCCGCTCGGCGCCGCGCCGTTCGCGTGGGACCTGCCCGAGCCCGCGGCGCCCCCCGCGCCGAAGCCGCCGCGGTCGAAGGTCGTGCCGGTGACGCTCGCCGTCGCGGTCCTCGTGACCGGTCTCGTGGCCGGGCTGGGCCTGCTGGGCCTGGTGCCGCTCGGCGTGACGCCGCTGGTCGGCACGGCGCTGGCCGTGATCGGCGCCGGCCTGGTGGTCGGCGCGTTCCTGCACCGCGGTCGCGGACTGCTGGTGGCGGCCGGGCCGCTGGCGTTCGTGCTGATCGCCGCCGCGAACGGCGCGGGCGACGGCCCGTGGCGCGACGGCGGACCGCCGTGGGCCGACGGTCTCGACGACGCCCGCCCGGGCTCGTCCGAGGCCCTCGGCGACGCCGACTGGGCGCCGGTCGGTGCGGTGGCCCCGGTGTACGAGACGGCCTGGGGCGACGCGCGCCTCGACCTGCGCGGGATCGGTGTCGGCCCGCCCGTGCGCACCGAGGTGCGCAGCGGCGCCGGCGACGTCACCGTGCTCGTGCCGGCCACCGCCGACGTGACGGCGACGTGCGAGTCGGGCGGCGGCGACGCCGACTGTCTCGGCCTCGGCGCCGGCCCGCTCACCGACCTGGGTCCGGACGGCCCGGGCGGTCCCGTGATCGACCTGCAGGCCGCCAGCGGTGGCGGCGACGTGGAGGTGCGCCGTGGATGAGCGCTCGCCCGACCAGCCCTACACGATCCACCACGACGTCGGCGTGGTCACCGACGACACCGGAGAGGTGCCGGTCCGCCGGCCCGGTCCCGATCCCCTGGCCCTCGTGGCCGGGCTGACCGCGATCGTCGTCGCGATCCTCGCCCTCACCGGTGCGCTCGTGAGCGTCGACCCGCGCTGGGTCCTCGCCCTCGGCGCGGTGGGCGTCGGCATCGGCGTCCTGCTCGTGACCCTGCGCCGCCGCTGACCCGACGGTTACTGGCTCGTATCCCCCGCTGCGCGAGGGATACGAGCCAGTAGTGCGTCCAGGAGTGTTCAGGAGTGGCAGTGCCCGTTCGACGAGGGCGGGACGTCGAGGGTGGGGTTGCGGTCGAAGAACCCGACGGGCATCAGCCGGAACCCGGCGTGGTCGACGGGCATGACCGGCCAGTCCTCCGGGCGCGGCACGTGGGTGAGGCCGAACGTGTGCCACAGGACGACGTCGGCGCCGCCGCCGTCCTCGTCGAGGGCGCGGTCGGCGGCGGTCCAGGCCGGCAGCCCCGCCCCGCCCGCGTGCTGGTTGACGAAGTCGCCGGCGGGATAGCGCTCGTCGGCGTCGTAGGCCGTGACCCAGAGGTGCTGCGTGGCGAACGCCGCGCGGCCGGCGATCACCGAGGACGGGTCGGCCAGCAGCGTCGGCGTGCCCTCGGCGTGCAGCGCGTAGCCGACCGGGCGGCCGAACCGGTTCGTCGACCCCGGGTTGACGATCTGCCAGCTCCGGGCCGTGCCCGGGCTCGCCGTCCGCTGCGCCTCGGACTCGCGTGCCAGCCGCGTGCGCGACTCGGTGAAGGCGTTGCCCCAGGGGTTGTCGTCGCCCACCGGCAGGGCGACGGCCTCGACCTCCTCGACGGCGTTGCGGGTGCCGTCGACGGTCATGTCGAGGCGCGCCGAGAACAGGTGCTGGTGGTAGGGCAGCCCCAGGCCGGGCGCCGCCTCGGTGGCGTAGTCCGATCCCCCGGCGGGGTGGGCCGAGGTGAACGGGATGCCGGTCAGCTTGGACTCGCACGCGATCGTGCCGTCGAGGTACAGGTACCAGTAGAAGCCGTAGTCGTAGTTGCCGATGGTGGTGAAGAACGAGATCACCATGCGGCGCTGGCGCCGGGTCTCCTGCGCGTTCGTGAAGAGGTCGGTGTGCTTCCAGAGCACGCCGACGTCCTCCTCGTGCAGGCAGATCGCGTGGGTGATCGTGCGGGGCGAGCCGTCGTCGTCGGCCACCACGACGTCCATGTACGTGATCTCGCCGAGGCAGTCGCAGCCGAGCTCGAGCGAGTTGGCGTAGCGGGCGAACATGTACTCGCCGGCGTCGAAGTAGTTCTGCCAGAAGCGCACGGGCGAGGGGTCGCCGTAGGGCACGACCATCTCGGCGATCGACGCGCGGTAGACCACCGGCCGGCCGTGGATGCCGATCTGGTGCAGGGTCAGGCCCTCGCGCTCGTTGAACCCGATGCGCAGGTCCCAGCCCTCCCACCGCAGCCGGTTGCCCTCGAGGGTGAAGCTGACGCCCTCGGGCTGCGTGATCTCGATGGGCTTGAGGGTGGTGCGCTGCGGGCCGACCTGCTCGGGGTCGTCGAAGTTCCCCGGCTCGTCGGGCACCGGCAGCACCGCGTGGTCGACCACGCGCGAGACCTCGCGGGCGACGAGGTCGACGTAGGCGACGACGCCGTCCACGGGGTGGGCCCAGGGCGAGTCCTTCTCGTGGTCCTGGCGGAAGCCGAGGACCCGGCACATGCGCCGGCCCGTCTCCTCCGGGTAGTACGAGCCGGCCGACAGCGGTACGGCCCGGACCGTGGCCGGGTCGATGCCGCGGCGGCGCAGCGCGTCGCACCAGGCGTCCGACGCCAGGACGATGTCCTCGATGATCTCGAACTCGGCGTCGATGATCGGGAGCTGGCCGCTGGTGGCGGGGTCGAGCTCGACGGCCGCGTCGATCTCGCGCCGGGTCGCCGAGACGACGACGTCGCGCGACGGCGCCCCGCTCATGTCCAGCAGCAGCACGCGGAACCGCCGGTCGACGCGGTCGCCGTCGGTGTGCGCGAGGACCTTGGCCTTGGCGGGCTCCTCGAGCCCGGCGAAGCAGTAGCGCACCGTGTCGCCGAGCAGGCCGGCGTCGTCGAGCACCTCGCGCACGGCGCGGAACTCGTCGGGGGTGGCCAGGTCCAGGGGGTGGGTGGCGGCGCCGGTGGCGACGTCCGTCGTGCCGGTGGGGGCCGTGGCGGTCACGGGCTCTCCTCTCGTCAGGGGGTCGTCGGGCGTGGTCAGGCGTTCTCGCGCGGGGTGACGGGCCGGTCCGCCGTGTCCGCTGTGTCCGGAGTGTCCGGTGTCGCGTCGCGCCGGACCAGCCCCAGGACGATGCCGACGGCCGTGACGGCCACGAGCACGGCGCCGATGCCCAGCGCGAGCCCGGTGGAGCCGCCGATGAGCGTCGGGAAGTTGCCGATCGTCAGGACGAGGCAGCCGAGCAGCCCGAGCAGCCCGAGGGCGGGGGCGATGCGCGTGTTCCACGGGCGGCGGTCGGCGCCGCTGCGGGCGAAGAACACGAGCACGGCGACGCAGGTCAGCACCATGAGGGCCAGGACGCCGAGGGTGGCGGTGCCCGCCATCCACGCGAATACCTGGGCGACGGGGTCGAGACCGGCGATCGCGAACACCACGATGAACACGACGCCGAGCGCGGTCTGCGCCAGCGAGGCGACGTGCGGCGAGCCGTGCCGGGGGTGGGTGCGGCCGCACGCCGCGGGGAAGGCGCGGCCGCCGAGCGCGAACCAGTAGCGCGCGGCGACGTTGTGGAAGGCGAGGATCGCGGCGAACAGGCTGGTGACCAGCAGGATCGTGACGACCTGGCCGCCGATCGGGCCGAGCCAGTTCGTCGCGGTGGTGAGCAGGAAGGTGCCCGGGTTCGCCGCGGACTCCGCGACGGCGGCCTCGTCACCCCAGGCGGACACGATCGCCCAGCTGGACACCGCGTAGAAGACGCCGACGATGACGAGGGCGAGGTAGGTGGCGCGGGGGATCGTGCGCTGCGGGTCGCGGGCCTCGTCGCGGAACACCGCGGTGGCCTCGAACCCGATGAAGCTGGCGATCGCGAACATGATCGCGATGCCGACCGCGCCCGAGCCGATCTGCACGGGGTCGAACGCCGCGGTCGAGAGCCCCTGGGCGCCCCCGCCGGCGAGGACGACGACGTCGAGCACCACCACGATCGCGATCTCGGCGAGCAGCAGCACGCCCAGCACGCGGCTGGAGAGCTCGATGTGGCGGTAGCCGAGGACGGCGACGATCGCCATCACCGCGAGCGTCCACACCCACCACGGCACGCTCGGGCCGCCGTAGGAGGCGACGAGCTCGTCGATCGCGGCGCCGATGTAGCCGTAGACCGCCAGCTGCACCGCGGTGTACGTGGCGAGGGCGAGGAACGCCGCACCCATCCCGAGCGGGCGTCCCAGCCCGTGCCGGACGTAGGTGAAGAACGCGCCGGCGTCGGGGACGTGGGGGCTCATCGCGCAGAAGCCGACCGCGAACAGCAGGAGCACCACGGCGCAGAGTACGAACGTGGCCGGGAAGGCGGCGCCGTTCCCGGCGCCGACCCCCAGCGGGATGGTGCCGGCGATGACGGTCAGCGGGGCGGCGGCCGCCACGACCATGAAGACGATCGATCCGACCCCGAGGGTGCCGGTGAGGCGTGACGCCCCGGCGGGGGCGGATGCGGTGGGCGCGGCCATGGCGACTCCCGGGAGAATGGTCGATGAAGGGGCCGAGCAGGATGTCGGCGGTCACGTTTGCCGAACCGTTCCCGTGGGGTCAACCAGGGGTGGAGCAGCGCGGGGACCAGCGGGAAAGCGATTCCCGCGAATTCGGTGGCGCTGGGCGACGCTTTCTCCGAACGGAGAACGGACGGCCTCTCGAGGGCGCCGAACGAGAACCGTCGGCCTCCGATTCTCGTTCGGCGCCGAGCACTCCCCTCCGGCGTGGCGCGGCCCTACGGTGACGGCGTACCGACGGGAGGAGGACCGCCGTGACGCGCATCCCCGGGCTGCGGTCGCGCTCCCCCGTGGCCGGCCTCGATCGCCGCACGCTGCGCCCGCTCGGCGTGTTCGCCCAGTCGGTCGCGACCACCGCGCCCGCCGGGGCCATGGCGTCGACGCCGTTGCTCGTCATCGCCGTCGCCGGTGGCGGGGCCCTGTGGTCGTTCGCGGTCGCCGCCGTCGTGGTCGGGCTCGTCGCCGCCTGCATCGCGGTGTTCGCGCGACGGATGGCGGCGGCCGGCGGGCTCTACAGCTTCACCGCCAAGGGCCTGGGCCCGGCGGGCGCCTACGCGTGCGCGGTGTCGATGGTCGTCGGCTACGGGATGCTCGTCGCGGCCGCGTTCTCTGGGGCGTCCTGGTACGGGTCGGCGCTCGTGGCGCGGCTGGGATCGGGCACCGGCCCGGTGCCCCTGGTCGGCGCCGGGCTCGTCGTCGCGCTGGCGGTCACCGTCGCCGTGTGCGCGATCCGCGGCATCCGCCTCGTCGGCCGGGTCATGCTGGTGATCGAGGCCCTGTCCATCGGGCTGATCCTCGTCGTGCTCGTCGCGCTGGCGGTCACGACGACGCCGGCGGTGCCGGAGCCCGTCGTCGGCGTCCCGGGTGGCGTCGGCGGGATCGCCGTCGGCGTCCTGCCCGCGCTGGCGGCGTTCATCGGGTTCGACAGCGCCGCCTCGCTGGGCGTGGAGGCCCGCCGGCCGTTCGCGTCCGTGCCCCGCGCGATCACCGCGACGGCCGCCGTCACCGCCGTGCTCTACCTCGTGGCGACGCTGCTGCTCATGGGCACGGCCGGCGCGGGCGGCGCGTCCGCCACCGCGCCCACGGCCGGGGGCCTGAGCTGGGCGTCGGTGCTCATGGACGTCGGCATCGTGGCCTCGTTCAGCGCGTGCGCGCTCGCCGCGCTGACCACGCTCGTGCGGGTGCTGTTCTCCCTGGCCCGCGAGGGGGTGGCGCCCGCGGCGCTGGGCCGCACGCACCGCCGCTTCCTCACGCCGGCGATCGCGGTCGTCGTCGCGGTGCCCGTCCTCGCGGTCGTCGCGGCGGCCGGGGGCCTGGCCGGCGTCGCCCCCGCGGCGGTCTTCGGCGGCCTGCTCGCGGTGGCGACCCTGGGCTTCCTCGCGGCCTACCTGCTCG
>CADCTH010000252.1 GCA_902805495.1 uncultured Actinomycetospora sp. | reverse complement strand
CGAGCGCCAGTGTCCGTGCTGCAGTGTCTGGGGCGTCAGTCTGCGCGTCGAGCGCCCTGGCACGTCCGGACGGTCTCCTAGACGAACGAGACCGGTCCGAGCAAGCAAGTACGTCTCGGAGGCACGCCCGTCCCGTGGCGGGCTTCAATACATGCGGCGCAACCGCGCGCCGAGGGGACGGCCGTCGGGGTCGAGAACCATGCGGTACGCGGGGCCGGTGAGCCAGCGCTGCCGGAGGGTTGGCTGGACCTGCTCGTGCCCGGGAGCGTGGCGGCGGAGGCGGCCGGGTGGTCGCGGGCCGCGGGCTCCGTGGGAGTGCCAGGCGTCCAGTGCTGCGGCCCGGGCGCGCACGGTCTGCGCGGCGCGGTCGGGGTCGAGCAGTTCGGTGTCGTCGGCGAGGTCGAGGTGTTCGCGCATCAGCTCGAGGCGCAGCCGACGGGCGACGCCGCGGGCACCGTCGCCGAGACCGGCGGGGTCCTCGGGGGCACGACCGTCGCGTTCCTCGTCGAGGATCGCGACGAGGAGCTCGGAGTCGTGGGTCCAGGACCGGGTGTTGAAGTTGTTGCTGCCGACGGTGGCCCAGACGTCATCGACGACGCAGACCTTGGCGTGGACGTAGACCGGCCGGTCCTCGTCGTTCTCGACGTCGAGGATCTGCACGCGCTCGCCGCCGGCCTCGTGCACCATCGCGATCGCCTCGCGTTGTCCCACCATCGCGGGACTCGGGCGCGTGTCCCGTTCGGGCCGCGGGACGACCGCGATCAGGTGCAGTTGCGGTGAGCGTCGGAGGGCGGCCGCGAAGATGCGCGCGACGTCTGCGGACCACAGGTACTGGTCCTCGACGTAGACCAGCCGCTGCGCCCGGCCCAGCGCCTTGATCAACCCGCGGGCGATGCTGCGCTCGCCGCGGGGGGCGAACGGGAACGGTGGTCGCCGTCGCGGGTAGGTCCGCAGGACCTGGACCGCGCACTGCCCTGCCGGCGGTGGGTCGGGTGCGGAAGGTGGGAGCGGTGGTCCGCTCCGCGGTAGGCGGTGCACGCGGTCCGGGATCACGTGCCAGGGCAGTCGCACCAGCGGCGTGGGGTCCTCCCAGCGCTCGGCGAAGACCTCGTGGAGGTCTCGCACGACGGGTCCGTGCAGTTCGACCTGGGCGTCGTGGCGGGGGCTGCGGGTGTACTCGTCGGCGGACGCGGCCGACTGCGGGTCTCCTCGGTGGACGATGTCGTCGCGGGCGCCGAGCACGAGGTCGATGCCGCCGACGTAGGCGACGTCCTCGCTCAGGAGGCCGTCGCGGCGGATCACGACGAGCTTCTGGTGGTGGCTGCCCAGGGCCCGGATGCGCTGGTCGAGCAGCACCTCCCCGCCGGCCGCGAGCAGCGCCGCGGCGAGGCGGCGGTTCTGGGTGACGTGGTAGCCGAACGCCGGGAGGTGTGAGCGCCACAGCAGCCCGCACACCCGGGCACCCCGTCGCGCCGACGAGGCAAGTGCCTCGGCCACCGTCGGTCCGCGAGCAGAGAGCTGCTGGTCGCCGTCGCCGCGCCACCCCGCGAACAGCAGCAGGTCGCCGGGGCCGGTCGCCGCCAGCTCGTCGGCGAGGGCGCCGTAGTAGGCGTTGCCGTGCACGCGCGGGCTCACCGCGTTGCCCTCCGTCCAGACACGGAGCCGGGTGTCCGGGTTCCCGCGTTCGGACGCGGTGAGGAACCAGTCCTCCACGCGGGACTCGCCGCGAAGAGGTCCCAGGCCCAGTGCCGTGCGGAGCCCCGGCAGCAGCTCCTCCCCGTTCGGGGCCTCGACGACCGGCGGCCCCGAGGGCGATCCGCCGTGACGCACCGGTACCGCGGGAGCACTGTCGTCGAGGAGCCGACGGAGGGCGATCGCCGCCACCCGCCCGGGATGGTCGCGGGCGAAATCGGCGAACAGCTCGGGGTCGTGGCCCGCGTCGTCGCCGACGAGAACCCACGACGTGAGCGGATGCGTTGCGGCCAGACGGTCGAGGGCGGCGCGCTTGCGCCCGAGGCCCAGCCCCAGCAGCCACCCCGAGAACAGCGCCCGCCCCGTCATCAACGCCGTGCCGGGCGGGTAGTGGTCGTGACGCAGCGCGCGCAGCAGCGGGCGCGCCAGCCTGGGCGGCAGGGCGGTCACGAAGAACACGTCGGCCGGGGGCTCCCCGTCGGCCAGCGTCCGCAGCACTCGCTGCATCCCCAGCAACGACCGTCGGTCGCCCGGGCCGCGAGTCACCAGAGCACGGAGCCGGCCCCACTGTCGGCGCAGCGGAGCGATCCGCAGGACACCGTCGACGTCGTAGACCACCCCGAGCTGTGGTGCCTCCTGATTGACCGAGTCACATGAGGGCCCGCCGGTCACCGTGGAGATCGTGGCGTGCCCACCGATTGGGGACAAGCCCGGGCTTACCCCCCACCGTGACACCGCGTGGCTCATCCGAAAACGGATGAGGCACAGGTCTGGGCTGTTGGCCAAGGGTCGCGGCGAGACGAGCGTCCGGAGAGGCACGTTGTCCGCTGATCTCGACGACCAGACCGATTCGTCAAGCCAACCGAGGGCTGATCGCGCGGCTGGAACCCGGTGTCATCACGGCGTCGGACGGCAGGGTGGTCTACGACGCCGACGTCTACACCCGGACGCCACACTCACCACCACCCGTTGTGCTCTGCCCGCGCTGGCGGCCGGAGGGCTGAGCGCCGACGGCCTCGCTGACACGGGCATCGAACTGACCGGGGACAGCTCAGTTCTCACCCGCCTCGCGGCCGTCCTGGACCCGGGTGACAGGGACTTCGCCATCGTGACTCAAGACTGAGCCTGTTAGGCGGTGGAACCTCCAGGACCGACTGTCTGGTCGCGTACGAGGCGCACAGGCCGGGTGTGTGTGGCGCGCCGGCTCACCCGAGCCGGGTGGTGCGGCGGGGCGGCGAGCGCCTACACGATGATCGAATTCGAGACGGAATCCGTCCTCGCGTCGAGAGGCTTCCCGTGGCTCCGCTCTCCAAGGTGACGGCTGATGACCTGGACCGCATGACGGACAAGCTGTTCCTCAGCTCGGGTGCCGCGCGGTCGGCATTCTGGGTCCTGCTGACCCTGGCCGCAGTGATTGCGGGTGCGGGTGTGGTGGCCGACTCGGTCGCCACCGTCATCGGCGCCATGATCGTCGCCCCGCTGATGACCCCGATCCTGGGCACGGCGCTTGCGCTGGTGTTGGCTGACCGATCCCACCTGGTGCGCAGCGTCGCGCTGGTCCTCGCCGGCGCGGTCCTCGTGGTGATCATCGGCTACGCCCTGGGCCTGCTGACGCCCGCCCCGGTGCTCGCCGACACGAACTCGCAGGTGGCCGGCCGGGTGGCCCCAAAGCTGATCGACCTGGTGGCCGCGCTGGCCACCGGCGCGGTCGGCGCTTTCGCGCTCGTGCGCACCGACGTGTCCGACACGTTGCCCGGGGTGGCCATCGCGATCTCGCTGGTCCCACCGTTGTCGGTGGTCGGGCTGACCTTGCAGTCCGGCTCTCCCGCCCAGGCGGCCGGCGCGCTGTTGCTGTTCGCCACCAACGTCACCGCGATCGTCGCCACCGGCACCGCGGTGCTGCTCGCGTACCGCGTGCGAGCCACCGCGATCGCCGCCGGATGGCCCGTCGGTCAGCTCCGGACCCGGACCGTGGTCGTCGTCGGCGCGATGGTGCTCGTCGTGGCCCTACCGCTCGGTGCCGGCAGCTACCAGGCCTTCCGCAGCCAGGCGATCGAGACCGCGGCTCAGCCCGTGGCCGAGCAGTGGGCGCTCACCCGGTCGTGGCAGATCGTGGACGTGACGATGCAACAGGGGGTGCTGCACGTGACGGCCGCCGGGTCCGCCCCAGCCGCGGACGGTCCGGCGCTGCGCCGTGCCCTCGACGCGGCGGGACTCGCCGACGTCCCGGTCCGGCTCTCCGAGGTCCTCGGGGGCACCCGGGACCTGCCGGCGACCGCTGTCCCCTGACCTGCTCGGGATCGGCCTACTCGGGCAGGCGGTGCATGTCGACGACCTCCAGCCCCATCTCGCTGAAGCGGGCGAGCAGACCGTCGATGTGAGCGCGATCGATGACCCGACCGAACAACGTCGTCCCGAGGCTCGGCACCTTCGACGGCTTGAGCTCGGGGAACGCGGCAAGGGCCGTGTCCGACATCCGCGTGGCGACGGTGAACTCGTAACGCATGCGAACGCCTCCCGGTCATCTCCTCGGCTCTCGGAACACCCAGCCTGACCTGGCCCTCGGCGCGGCGCGTCACACGTCCCGGGTGAGACAGCCCCGGCTCAGAGCAGGCTCATCCTGCGGGCCGTCACCACGGCGTCGCGCCGGCTGCTCACGCCCAGCTTCCGGTAGAGCGACCGCAGGTGGCTCTTGACCGTGTTCACGCTCAGGGTGTGCTGCTCGGCGATCCCTTCGGTGGTCAGCATCGAGGGAAGGTCGCGCAGCAGTTCGATCTCGCGCCCGGTCAGCGGAGCGACGAGCTCGACCGACCGCGGCAACGAGCGCTCGACGGAGGCACCCGTCGCCGTGTGCTGCTGCCATTCACGGGCAGCGGACCAGGAGGCGAGCACCTCACCCAGGAAACGCTCCCTAGGCCCGGCACGGCCGATCAGGTCGATCAGCAGGTCGCGCACTGGCGTTCCCATGTCGTAGAAGGCCCTCGTCACCCGGGCGCGGCGACCCTCGTCGAGCGCCGCGGCCAGGGACCTGTGTGCCGCCTCGGGTCGTCCCGCGTGCGTGGCGGCGAGCGCGTCGATCAGCCACGCGGTGATACGGGTCGTCACCACCAGCGCGGGGTGATCGCCCGACAGGACGGGCGCCACCGCCGCGGCGGCGCGTCCCGGTCGGCTGTCGATGAGGGTGAGCGCGTGCATGACTGCGGCGTCGCCGCTGTCGGGCAGGGCGGCGGCCACACGGGTCACCACGGCGGCGGCGTGGTCCCGCTCGCCGACCTGGATGCACATGCGCACTTCGGCGAGGCCGGCGAACGCCACGAGCCCTGGCGACGGGCGAGCCTCCTCCGGAACGTGGGCCCACAACCAGCGCAGCCGCCGCAGCGCCTCGGCGCGCTCGGGCACGCGGTCGAACGCGATCACGGCCTCCCCCGACCGTGCGACGGCGTCGACCTCGGGTGAGACGCCGCCGGCCTGGAGCAGGGCCAACGAGACCGCGGCCTGCTGGGCCGCCGCGTCGATGTCGAGCATGAGGTGCGCGGACCAGGCGGCGAGCATGTGCGCGTAGGCGAGCCGCGCCGAAGACCCCCACCCGCGTTCGCGGGCGAAGGCGGTGGCCTGCTCCGCGCGCTCCCGGGAGTCGCCGATCTCGCTCAAACCGGCCGCCGCTCCCGCGAGCTGGTTGAGGAAGTCGAGGGTCAGGTGGTCGAGGCCGAAGCGGCGACTCAGTGGCAGGCCGGCCTCGAGGTCGTCGCGGGCTCCCCCGTAATCGCCGACCGCGATGCGGACCGCGGCACGATTCGCGAGCATGAGCAGCTCGACGTAGAGGGCCTCGGGGTCGGCGGCACCGTCGCGAGGCCGCGGCACGGTCGCGATATCGACCGCGCTCGGCGGGTCCCCGTGCAGGCGGGCCCGGCACATCACCGCGAGGTCGAGCAGCCGACGAGCCCGATCGGAGGACGGGGCGGGATGCGCCGCGCGGTAGCGGGCCAGCGCCTGGTCACCGTCGACCAGATCACCCGCCTCCAGCGCGACGACCGCGACGAGCAGCCCGACCTCGGGGTCGGCCGTCACGGCTGGGGAGCACGTGGCAAGGGTCGTGCGCAGTCGGTGGCCGCCGCCGGTGAGCAGGAGCCGGAGCCCGTGCCGCCGCAGCAGTGCGCCCACCAGGTCGTCGTCGCCCGAGGCGACGGCGTGGTCCAGCGCCGCGGCGGGATCGTCGGCGTCGGCGAACCACAGCGCCGCCCGGCGATGCTGGGCGCGGGCGGCGACCAGGTCGCGGCGCCGCAGCTCGGCCAGGAGGTAGGTCCGCAGCAGGGCATGGAGGCGGTACCAGTCACCGGAACCACCGAGGCGCTGCACCAGCGCGTTGGCGTGCTCGAGGATTTCCAGGATCGCGCCGGCGTCCCCGCGGCCGGAGAGCCGGCCCGCAAGCTCCGAGGACAGCTCCTCGGCGACACAGACGTCGAGCAGGAAGCGGACGATGTCGTCCGGGAGCCGTTGCAGGATCTCCGCCACCAGGTAGTCGGCCACGCCGCGGTCGTCGCCGGCGAACCGTTCGACGAACCGGACGGGATCGTCCTGTTCGGCGAGGGCGAGGATCGCCAGGCGGACCGCGGCGGGCCACCCCTCCGTGCGTTGGAGGAGGGTGGTCAGGAGGTCCTTGGAGGCGTCGACGCCCTGGCGCTGCATGACCTGCTCGATCTCGTCGCGGTCGAAGGCCAGGTCCCGTGCCCTGATCTCGGCGAGTCTCCCGTCGAGTTTGAGCCGGTGCAGCGGCAGGTTCGGGTCGCGGCGGGTGCCGAGGACCAGCCGGAGCTCCGCGGGCAGGGACGCCAACAGGTCGGCCAGGGTGGCCAGGACCTCGCCGTCGGGGAGCTCGTGCAGATCGTCGAGCACGAGCGTGACCGGGACGCCGAGATCGTCGACGGCCTCGACGAATTCGGCCAGGAACGCGGGCTCGGGGGTGCGCGGTGGCTCCAGAAGGTCGAACGGCGACCCGTCGGCGCCGATCGACGCCCCGGCAGCGGTGCTCAGGGCGGTGAGGACTGCGGTCCACCATCGCGGCAGGTCCGCATCGTGGCGGTCACACGACACCCAGGCGACGAGCTGACCGGCCTCGCGAAGGGACCGGGCGTACTGGGCCAGCAGCGTCGACTTGCCGTACCCGGCGGGCGCGCACACCTTGACGACCGTCGAGGGCTGCTCGGGCGTTGGCCCGGCGGGATCGCCGGTACCGGGGAGGGCGCCCAGGAGCCGTGTGCGTGGAAGACCGACCACGGGAACCCGGGGAATCGCGATCTTCGCCCGCGCGATCGGGGTCCGCGGACCCCGCTCCTGGAGCATGCACCCATGGTGTCCGGAAAATCACCGTCATCAAACTCCGTATCTCGGACGCCGCTGATCCACCGAACGCGGAGGTCGTCCGAGGATCAATGATCATCGACCTGACAACTCACCCGTTCTGGGTGGGTCCCGCTCCGGGGACATCGGTCAGGTTGCCCTCACCTCGCAGTGGGGGCGCGGGAACAGAGCTTCGAGAGGACCGACCGATGGCCACCTTGACGGTGTGGAAGTTCGATTCGCCCGGCGGTGCGGACGAGGCGGTGGAGACGCTGAGGTCGCTGGAGAAGCAGGAGCTCATCACCGTGCACGACGCCGCCACGGTGTCCTGGGCTTCGGACGCGAAGAAGCCGCGCACCCGTCAGCTCAACGACGTCGTCGGCAGCGGCGCGCTGGGCGGGATGTTCTGGGGGTTGCTGCTCGGGCTGATCTTCTTCGTCCCGCTGCTCGGCGCCGCGATCGGTGCCGCCTCCGGCGCCCTGGGCGGCGCGCTCACCGATGTGGGTATCGACGACGACTTCATCTCCGAGACCCGGGAGAAGGTCACGCCGGGCACCTCGGCGCTGTTCGTCATGACCTCGGACGCGGTGCTGGACAAGGTGCACGAGGCGTTCGCCGGTCAGCGTCCCGAGCTCGTGCACACCAACCTCTCGAACGACCAGGAGAACCTGCTGCGCAACGTCTTCGCCTGAGACACGCGCACCGAGGTCGAGGGGCGTCGTGAGGGTCCTGGCCCCGTCCTTCGCCGGGTACCGGACGAGGTGGCTGCGCCGCGACGTCGTCGCGGGCGCCACGGTCTGGGCGGTGCTCATCCCCGAGTCGCTGGCCTACGCGACCATCGCCGGGGTCCCGCCGGTCGTGGGCCTCTACGCGGCCGCGCCGGCGCTGGTGCTGTACGCGCTGATCGGCAGCTCGCGCCAGCTTGTCGTCGGGCCGATGGCCGCGACCGCCGCCCTGTCGGCGGGGGTGATCGCCGACCTCGCCCCCGGGTCGGACGCCGTGGCGGCGACCACGGGGCTGGCCCTCATGGTCGGCCTGGTGGCCCTGGTCGCGGGCGCGTTCCGGCTGGGCTTCCTCGCCTCGTTCATCTCTGAGCCGGTGCTCAAGGGCTTCATCGTCGGTCTCGCCCTGACCATCGCCGTGGGGCAGCTGCCCAAGCTGTTCGGGATCGACAAGGGCGAGGGCAACTTCTTCGCCCAGCTCTGGCACTTCGTCAGTCATCTCGGTGAGACGAACCTGCTCGCGCTGACGGTCGGCGCGGGAGCGCTGGCCGTCGTGCTCGGGCTGCGGCGCTGGCTGCCGGTCGTCCCTGGCTCGCTGGTCGCCGTGGCGCTCGCCATCGCCGCGGTGTGGCTGTTCGACCTCGACGCACGCGGGGTGGACGTCGTCGGCGCCATCCCCTCCGGCTTGCCACCGCTGGGCCTGCCCGAACTACCCCTCTCCGCGTACCTGGACCTGGCCGGCGGAGCGGTGGGCGTGGCGCTGGTCGGTTTCGTCGAGGGCCTCGGGGCGGCGAAGACCTACGCCGAGCGCCGCGGTGAGACCGTCGACGCCGACCGTGAGCTGCTCGGCCTCGGCGCCGCCAACCTGGGCGCCGGTCTCGCCGCCGGCATGGTGGTCAACGGAAGCCTGTCCAAGACGGCGGTGAACGGCAGCGCCGGGGCCCGCAGTCAGGTGTCGGGCCTGACCGCAGCCGTGCTCACGGTCCTGACGCTGCTGTTCCTGACCGGCCTGTTCACCCGTCTCCCGGAGCCGGCCCTGGCCGCGATCGTCATCGCCGCGGTGCTCGAGTTGATCGACATCCACACACTGGCGGGCTTCTACCGGATGTGGACCCGCCGCCTCGGAGCCATCTACGGCCTAGCGGCCCGCGCCGATTTCGCCGCCGCGCTGGCAGCGATGCTCGGGGTACTGCTCTTCGAGACCCTGCCGGGGCTGGTCATCGGCATCGCCCTGTCCCTGGTGCTGCTGCTCTACCGGGCTTCGCAGCCCCACGTGGCCCGCCTCGGACGTGCCGAGGCCGGTGCGGGCAGCGGTGCCGACCTGTGGCTGGATCACGATCGCCATCCCGAGGTCGAGGTCCCCGACGACATCGTCGTCGTGCGGATCGAGGGCGGCCGGGTCGTCGCCGCCGCCGACCACGTCCGCGATCACCTGCTCGCCCTCGCCGCACCCGACGAGCACGGCCGGGTCCCCCGGGGCATCGTGCTCGACGCGCGCACCGTGCCGTTCATCGACGTGACGGCCACACGGATGCTCGCGGCTGTCGACCAGACGCTGCGGGCCGCCGGCTCGGCGCTGGTGCTCGCGCGGGAGATCGGGCAGGTTCGGGACGTTCTGCGCGTCAGCGCCGACCGCGTTCTACCCGTCCACGCCTCCATCGACGACGCGGTGGCCGGCCTGCGCGCCTCTCCCGAAGCGATGGGCGGCTGACCACCGTCCCCGCCTCTTCCTGCGATCAGCTCACCCGGTCTGGGCGGGGTGCGGCTCGTGCCGGAGCCCCCACCATCCGTCATGTCCCACGGCGACGTCGCCTCCCACCGAGGAGAGAACATGAGCGAGGCCCCGGCCGTCGAGGCGCCCCGACCGCGGCGGAAGCCACTCGAGGACTACGCCGCCATCACCGCGACGGTTCTCGTCGTCCTCGCGATCGCCGCGGCGCTCGTCGTCGCCCGTGGCGCCCTCGTCCTGGTCTTCGTCGGCTTCTTCCTCGCCACCGGACTCGAGCCCGCGATCCGGTGGCTCGTGACCAGAGGACTGCGGCGGGGACTCGCCCTGATGCTGGTCGTGCTGGCCGTGCTTGCCATCCTCGTCGGGCTCGCGGCTGTCTTGGTCATCCCCGCTGTTCGCGAGCTCGGCTTCCTGATCGACCAGCTCCCGGTACTGCTCGACAGGTTGGCTGAACGATTCGGCGGGCCCGGCAATGCCGTCGGCGCGGCGCTGGGCGACCCGGCGGGGGGCCAGCAGCTCCAGCAGGCGCTCTCGAGTATCGGGCCGGTCATCACGACGTCCCTGGCCGCGGTGTTCGGTGTCCTCGGGGCCCTGTTCGGTGGCGTCTTCGCCACCGTGACCGTGCTGGCGCTGCTGATCTACTTCTCGCTCGCGATGCCGCGCATCCGCGCCGGCATCGACCGCATGCTGGCCCACGAGGGGCGCATCCAGGCCGCCGACGCCGCCCTCGGGCGCATCGGGGGTTACGTGTCCGGCCAGCTCGTCGTCTCCGCCATCGCCGGGATGACGGCCTTCGTGTTCTTCCTGCTCGCCGGCATCCCCTACCCCGCGCTCCTGGCGCTCGTGGTGGCCGTCCTCGACGCCGTCCCCCAGATCGGCGCCACCCTGGCCTCGTTCGTCGGCGTGGCTGCCGCGCTCACTGTGAGCTTCGGACTGGCGATCTTCACCCTCGTGTTCTTCATGATCTATCAGGGCGTCGAGAACTACGTGATCTCGCCGCGGGTGTTCTCCCGCGCCATCGAGCTCTCCCCCGTCGGCGCCTTCGTCGCCATCCTCATCGGCGGTGCCGCCGCCGGCCTGCTCGGCGCGATGGTCGCCCTACCGCTGACCGCCGCCGCCAAGGTCGTGCTCAGCTACGTGATCACCGAGCGGCGGCGACGAGCAGCGGCCGGTGACCCGGCTCCTGACTCGACCGCCGACTCTGCGCCGGCCACGAGGCCCGCTGGCGCGACCGTCGGATCGAACTCACAGGACCAGGAGCACCGCGATGGCTGACCGATCAAGCTCTCGACCCGCTGCCTCGAGCGGCACGGCGGGCAAGGGCTTTCAGTGGACATCCCGGTGGGTGGTCGGAGGAGCCCTCCTAGCCCTCGCCCTGGTCTTCATCCTGGAGAACCGGCAGATCGTGAGCATCCGCCTGCTCATCCCCGTGGTGATGATGCCCCAGTGGGCGGCCCTGACCCTCACCCTCGTCATCGGGCTGGTCATCGGTCTCCTGCTGGCCCGCCGCAAGCGGTAGCGCACCACCATGCTGTTCCAACCGCGGCCGGACACGATCACACCGCGGCGGGCCGTCCAGCTGATCGTCCTGGCCACGGTGTCCGTCGTGCTGGTCGCCGGGGTCGTGGTGTGGTTGTTCGACCGCCAGGACTTCCCGAGTCTCGGCCTCGCGTGGTGGTGGGCCCTGCAGACTGCCACGACGATCGGCTACGGCGACATCGTCCCCAGCAGCGGCACCGGGCGAGTCGTCGGCGCCGTCCTCATGGTGGAGTCCACCGCGTTCATCGCCATCACCACCGCGGGCGTCACCTCGGCCCTGGTGAACCGCGCCCGAGGGCCCAGCACAGAGCCGGCCGTCGACGCACTGGCCGAACGTGTCCGCGAGCTCGACGAGCGCCTCGCCCGGATCGAGCTGGTGCTACGGCAGCTCCACCTCGCCGCCGTGCACGAGGATCGCCCACAGGATGACGACGTCGAGCGCGATGATCAGCAGTGAACACGCGGGATAGACGGGCAGGAACGGGCGCTGCTCACCGGGACCGTTCGGTCACCCAGGCCCGGGCGTCGCGGTGCACGCGCCGCAGGGCCCGCCCGACCCATTCGTTGCCTCGGTAGATGTTCTCTTCTCCGAGGACCTCCAGCACGCCGGTGACCCGCAGCTGGCCGAACAACCGGGAGCTGTTGACCACCAGGACCAGGCGCGACCCGGCAGCGCGCAGGGCCGTGGCGTAGCGGTCGACGACGTCGGTGAACGTCGCGCCTACGTCGTCGACCCCGCGCAGGCGCAGGATCACCACGCTGCCGCGGGAGTTCGGTGTCACCGCCGGCAGCCGGGCCTCGAGCGCGGCCGCGGAGGCGAAGAAGATGCTGCCGTACGGCTGCAGGACCACGACGTCACCGGGCGCGACCTCGGTGACCGGCTCAGACTCGCGGACCTGCCCACGCCGACCCAGGTGAGCCTGGACGAGGACGAGCCGACCGGACTGGCGCACCACGTGCAGGACGATCGAGACCCCGACCCCGACCAGCACCGCGTACTGCAACGGCACCAGCATGGTCAGCACGAACGTCATCACCAGCACGGTGAGCTGGACCAGCCCGACCCGGGCGAGCGAGGCGATCTGCGCGGGCCGGATCGCGGCCGCCCCGACCACCACGAGCAGGCCACTCAGAGCGGGCATCGCGATCAGCCCGACCAGACCGCCGAGCAGCACGATCACCAGCACCATCACCACTCCCGCGGTGAGCGGGACTGCCCGGGTCCGGCCCCCGGAGGTGGCCGCGAGCGAGCTGGCCGACGCCGAACCGCCGACCGGCATGCCCTGCAAGACTCCGGCGACGATGTTTCCGACGCCCTGCCCGACGATGTCCTGGGACGGCTTCGGGGACCCGTCCGCGCGGCGCGCCACCGAAGCCGACACCGCCGCTCCCTGCACCGCGCCGACAAAGGCCAAGGACACCGCCGGCAGCAACAACCTCAGCGACTCGTCGATGGCCGGCAGCACCGGACCCGGCAGTGCACGGGGTACCTCGACGACATCGGCCAGCAGCTCCACCGGATGCCCCAGCCCGCCGAGGACCGCGGCCAGCCCGGAACCCGCGACGACGGCGACCACCATCCCGAGCGACCCGAGCCGGCTGCGGGACAGCACCACGACGAGCCCGACGGTGACCAGCCCCACGGCGATCGAGGCGGGATCGATCCGGCCCGGGTCGATCAACAACCGCACGAGTTGCTCGACGCGGTTCCCTTCCCCGAGATCAACACCGGTGATCGTGCCCAGCTGGCTGAGCACGATGTTCACCCCGACCGCGGTGACGAAGCCGGTCAGCACCGCCGTCGAGATGAACCGCAGCAACCGCCCCACCCGCAGCAGCCCGCCGAGGGCCAGCACAACGCCGGTGAGGACGGTCAAGGTGCACAGCGACCGCGCCGGGTCGCCGAACCGGGCGAGGTCGACGTCGGCGACGATGATGGCCAACGCGCCCGTCGCCTGCACGACCACGAGCGGCGTCGCCGTGACCAGCGCCGCGGCCACCATCCCGAACAGATAGCCGTACAGACCGCTCAACGGCGCCGCCCCGACCAGCACCCCACGAGCCAGGCCATCGGGAACGCTCTCCAGCCCGAGCACCACCCCGGCGGAGAGATCCCGACGCAGCACCGACCGGTCAGCCAGCCGGCGCAGGTCCGCCAGCGGTGAGCGGAAACCGCCGATCAGTGCCGAACCCCAGCCCCTCACGTCAAATCAGGCCCGCGCCTGCTCCGGCCGGTGGACCGACAGAGCCGAGATCTCGACGAGGTGCCGCGCGACACCGGGCGCGGGCACGGACGCGCTCGGGTCTGCCCTTCTCATGGTGCTACTCCTCGGGTCAGGTGATCGAGCGGTGATGCGCCCGACGTCGGGATCACGTCGGCCCGTGGTGAGCCGCGCCGAACGGCACGGCACCGAGCCGGCCGTCGCCGCACCGGCGGAGCGTGTCCGCGAGCTCGACGAGCGCCTCGCCCGGATCGAGCTGGTGCTACGGCAGCTCCACCTCGCCGCCGTGCACGAGGATCGCCCACAGCACGACCACGTCTAGCGCGATGATCAGCAGTGACCACGCGGGGTAGACGGGCAGGAACGCGAGCTGGGCGATGGCGTTGAGCCCGGCGAGGACGATGCCGGCCATGCGGGCGGCGGTGCTGTTGGTGAACAGCCCTCCGCCGACCAGCAGGAGCAGCACGCCCACGACGAGGTGGACCCACCCCCAACCGGTCAGGTCGAACAGCAGCGCGCCAGCTGCACCGGCCACCAACACCGTGCCGTTGAACAACGCGACGAGGCCCACGATGACGTTGAAGGCGCCGACGAGCAGGAGCAGGCAGCCCGCGAACCACACCCAGCCGACCCATCCGGTACGCCGGGACGGCGAGATCGCGGGCCGCTGGCCGGCCGTCGGGGTCTCCGGGTTCATCGACGACACCTACCGGACGAGATGGAGGGGCGGGGCGGGGCGGCGATGGAGCCGACCTCGCGCGAAGGACCCGACCAGCCTCACCAACGCGGCTTCCGCGGATCACCACCCAGGACGGGTGATCCGTCCCCCACGGCGCTGAGACCCGCATCGTGTTCTTCGACGCTGCCGACGGCTGCCCGAACAGCCGAACAGGAGTCAGCCCACCCGCTGCGGGTGAGGGCACCACCCGCGGGGTGCACCAGGCTCGCCCCGCAGCCCTTGACCTTCACGACGCAAACGCACCTGGGATCGAGGACACCGTGACCGACAGCCCCGCTCCGAGCGCCCGTCCCGAGATCGTCGCCGCGGCTTCTGTCCTGGAGTCCCGCTTCCCGTTCGCCGACGACGCGGCGTTCGACGACGCCCGCCGTGGCCACCTCGGATCGATCCCCGGCGGCCTGGTCCACGCCGACGACGGACGGGTGGTGTGGAACGCCGAGACGTGGGGCCCCGCCCTCTCGGGCTCCCGGCCCGACTCGGTCAACCCCAGCTTGTGGCGCCAGGCCCAGCTCGTCGCGATGCACGGGCTCTACGAGGTGACCGAGGGCATCTACCAGGTCCGGGGCATGGACCTGTCGAACATGACGATCGTCGAGGGCGATCGCGGCGTCATCGTCATCGACCCGCTGATCTCCACCGAGACCGCGGCGGCGGCGCTCGGCCTCTACCGCGAGCACCGCGGCGACCGCCCCGTCACCGCCGTCATCTACACCCACAGTCACGTCGACCACTTCGGCGGTGTGCGGGGCGTGGTGTCGGGCGAGGACGTCGCCGCCGGACGGGTCCCGATCCTCGCCCCCGAGGGCTTCGTCGAGCACGCCGTCGCCGAGAACGTCTACGCCGGCACCGCCATGGCCCGCCGCGCCGCCTACATGTACGGGGCGGCCCTGCCCCCGGGACCGGCGGGTCAGATGGGTGCCGGTCTGGGCATGACGACCTCGACCGGCACGGTCACGCTCATCCCGCCGACGACGGACATCACGCACACCGGGCAGGAAGAGGTCCTCGACGGGGTCCGGATCGTCTTCCAGGTCACGCCCGGCACCGAGGCGCCGGCCGAGATGAACTTCCTGTTCCCCGACCGCCGCGCGGTGTGCATGGCCGAGAACGCCACCCACACCCTGCACAACCTGCTCACCCTGCGCGGGGCGCTGGTCCGCGACCCCCACGTCTGGGCCCACTACCTCACCGAGGCCATCGACCTGTTCGCCGACGCCGCCGACGTCGAGTTCGCCTCGCACCACTGGCCCACCTGGGGCCGCGACCGCATCGTGGCGCTGCTCTCCGAGCAGCGCGACCTCTACGCCTACCAGCACGACCAGACCCTCCGGCTGCTCAACAAGGGCTACGTCGGGGCCGAGATCGCCGAGGCCCTCGAGATGCCGCCCGCCCTGGAGAACGCCTGGAACACCCACGGCTACTACGGCTCGATCAGCCACAACGTCAAGGCGATCTACCAGCGCTACATGGGCTGGTTCGACGGCAACCCGGCCAACCTCTGGCGCCACCCGCCCGAGCCCGCCGGACGCCGCTACGTCGAGGCCATCGGCGGGCCCGACGCGGTGCTCGCCGCCGGCCACCGCGCCTTCGAGAGCGGGGACTTCCGCTGGGTCGCCGAGCTCGTCGGCCACCTCGTGTTCGCCGATCCCACCAACACCGACGCCCGCGAGCTGCAGGCCGCCGCCCTCGAGCAGCTCGGGTTCGGCTCCGAGAACGGCACCTGGCGCAACTTCTACCTCTCGGGCGCCTACGAGCTGCGCGGGGGCACCACCGGGACCCCGACGGTGACCGCCTCACCCGACATGCTCGCCCAGCTCACCCTCGGCCAGCTCTTCGACAGCATCGCCATCCAGATCGACGGCCCGAAGGCCTGGCACCTCCAGCTCGCGATCGACTGGACCCTGACCCGGGACGGCAACGCGGTCCCCTACTGGTCCCGGCTCGCCAACGGCGTGCTCACCCACGGCGAGGGCACCAACCGCGACGGCGCCGACGCCCGCGTCACCGTCGCGCGATCGTCGCTGCTTGCGATGCTGGGCGGCGCGACCACCGCCGAGGCACTGACCTCATCAGGAGATCTCACCGTCGACGGGGCCGAGGACGCCCTCCCCACGCTCCTGAGCGTGCTCGACCCACCCGACCCCGGCTTCGCCATCGTGACCCCCTGAGCCGCACGACGAAGAACGGAGGACGACATGGGTGCGGCCATCGGCGCGGTCCTGCCGTTGGGTCTCGGTGTCGCGCTGAGCCCGCTGCCGATCATCGCCGTCGTCCTCATGTTGGCCACGCCCCGCGGACGACTCAACGGCCCCGCCTTCATCGCGGGCTGGGTCCTCGGACTCGCCGTGGCGGGAACCGTCGTCCTGGTGATCTCCGGCGGCGCGGGGGCCTCGGACGCGGACGACGGTCCCGCGATCTGGGTCGAGGTGGTCAAGCTGGTGCTCGGCGTGGCGCTGATCGGGCTCGCAGCACGTCAGTGGCAGGGACGCCCGCGTGGCGACGAAGCTCCCGCGCTCCCTGGCTGGATGAGCTCCATCGACTCCTTCGGGCCGGGCAAGGCGTTCGGCCTCGCCGTCGTGCTCTCCGGGGTCAACCCGAAGAACCTGCTGCTCGTCGTCGCCGCGGCCACCGCCATCGCGCAGACCGGCGTCGACGCCGGCGGGCAGGCCGTGGCCCTCGCGGTCTTCGTCGTGCTTGGCACCGTCGGGCCCGGCCTCCCGCTGGGGATCTACTACGCCCTCGGGGCCCGCAGCGCCCACGTCCTCGAAGGCCTCCGAGGGTGGATGGCCGCCCACAACACCGCGATCATGACCGTGCTCCTGCTGGTCATCGGGCTCAAGCTCGTGGGCGACGGCATCGCCGGGCTCTTCCCGTCGTGACTCCGACAGCGGCGCCGACTGTGAACCGAATCGACGAGAACCCTTCTGAGCCGAAACCTGGCGCAGTGCACCGATGATGAGAGGACAAGCCGTGAGCACACGATCCGCGAGCACCACGGGGGGATTCGCAGCGCGAACACCGGATCAGTGGGGCTGGCTCGCTGCGGCGGGGATCGTCGGCATCATCGTCGGCGTCATCGCCCTGTTCTTCCCCGGACTCACCATCTTGACCGCGGCTGTCTTCCTCGGGATCGGACTCGTCGTCCAGGGCGTGAGCGAGATCGCCGCAGCGATCGGTGCCGGCGCCGGCGCGACCGGGCGTGGCTGGCTCCTCGCCTTCGGGGTGCTCGCGCTCGTGGCCGGTGTGCTCGTCGTCTTCAATCCCGGCGGCGGAATCTTGGTGATGGTGTGGGGCCTGATCCTCTGGTTCCTCATCGCCGGCGTGAACGACCTCGTGGCGGCCGCATCGACACGTGAGCACCGGGGCTGGAACATCGCCATGGGAATCGTCAGCCTTATCGCCGCGCTGATCCTGCTCTTCTCGCCGGGCACCGCGGTCGGGGTGCTGGCGCTCTTCATCGCGCTGGGCTTCATCTTCCGCGGCGGTGCCGAGCTCGGCCTGGCGTTGACGATGCGGCGTACCGCTCGATGACCGCGGTCGGACGATGACCTCGACCCCGATGACGGCTCGCGCCCTTGTCGACGAGGTCGACGATGACCGATACGAAGGCTGACGCCGCGCCGACAGCTGGTGCGCGGGCTGGCGCTGGTGATCGTCCTGTACTTCGTGTGTTGGGTGTCGGGGGTCCAGCGCAAACTGCGGACGAGCGGGCGTGGTGACGTTGGTGCCGCGTCCGGTGGTTGCGCGGCGGCAGTGGGTGATGGGACGTGACCGACAGCACGACGAGGGTGACCGGGGTACCGCGGGTACAGGCGGTGCCGGGCTGGGTGGCCCAATCGCTGGCGCAGTTCGTGTGGATGGAGCACGCCCTTCTGTGGACCTACGTGAAGCACGGAAAGTCCCCGGAGGTGCACGGGGCGCAGTGCGCGCTTGCGTGGGTCGGTGGGGTGCACGCGACCGCGCCGGCCACGGCTGATGTCGCGGGTCCGAGTCAGTGGCGGGCGATGGGTGAGCTGGTCGTGTGCGGTGCGGTGTCGCGCGGCGAGCCGTACCCGGAGCCCGGATGGTGGCGGGAGGCGGGGATCGCGCGGCTCGACAACGCCGAGCGGCGCCGCTGGTGGGGGCAGTGGTCGACCTACGGCTGGACGGCGGCCATCGCCGAGGGAGCGGGGCTCGCGCTGAGCTGGGCGATGGGCTTCGACGACGACATCCCGCCGGTGCTGCCACGCCACCCCGAGGACGGTTCCCGCGCGCCGGCCGAGCTGCGGCAGGAGTGCGCGGCGAT
>CADCTH010000251.1 GCA_902805495.1 uncultured Actinomycetospora sp. | reverse complement strand
CCGGACGGCTCGCCGGCTGCCTCGCCGCGCACGGCGTCCCCGCCGGCGTGCGCCCGGTCGGCGACCGGCAGGTCGTCGTCGACGGGCGGCCGGGGGTGCTGCTCGTCCTGCCCACCGGCACGGCCGCCAGGTTCCGGCTGCTGGCCGTCGGGCCCGACTGCGCGGCCGGGGCGCCGTTCACCCTCTCCGACACGCTCGTCGGCCGGTGAGCGGGGCGATCCGGGGAATCCTCGGGCGCTCCCGGGCGTTGACGCCCACGTGAGCGAGCAGACCATCCACGACGTGATCATCGTGGGCTCGGGCCCGGCCGGGTACACGGCAGCCGTGTACTCGTCGCGTGCCCAGCTCGACGTGGTCGTCTTCGAGGGCAGCCAGTTCGGCGGGGCCCTCATGACCACCACGGGCGTCGAGAACTACCCGGGCTTCGCCGACGAGATCCAGGGCCCCGAGCTCATGGACCGCATGCGCCGCCAGGCCGAGCGCTTCGGCGCCGTCCTGCGCCCCGAGGACGTCGAGTCGGTCGACCTGCGCGGGGACGTGAAGTCCGTGCGCGTCAACGGCACCGACCACCGCGCCCGCGCGATCATCCTCGCGATGGGTGCGCAGGCGCGCTACCTCGGCGTCCCCGGCGAGGAGCGGCTGCTCGGGCGCGGCGTCAGCGCGTGTGCCACCTGTGACGGCTTCTTCTTCCGCGACCAGGACATCGTCGTGGTCGGCGGCGGCGACTCCGCGATGGAGGAGGCCACCTTCCTCACCCGGTTCGCCCGGTCGGTGACGATCCTCCACCGGCGCAGCGAGTTCCGCGCCTCCGGGATCATGCTGGAGCGGGCCCGCCAGGACCCGAAGATCACGATCCGCACGGACACGGTGGTCGAGGAGGTCCTCGGCGACACCACCGTCGAGGGTGTGCGGGTGCGCAACACCCTGACCGGCGAGGAGGAGACGCTGGCCGTGTCCGGCTTCTTCGTCGCCGTCGGCCACGACCCGCGCTCGGACCTCGTCCGCGACGTCGTCGACACCGACGACGAGGGCTACGTCCGCGTGGCCCTGCCCGGCACCGGGACCAACGTCCCCGGCGTGTTCGCCTGCGGCGACCTCGTCGACCACACCTACCGGCAGGCCATCACGGCCGCCGGCAGCGGGTGCCAGGCGTCCATCGACGCCGAGCGCTGGCTCAGCGAGCAGCCCGACAACACCCGCGACACCGCCCCGCCGCCCACCCCGGGCGTCGACGGGGCGCAGGTCGACGGACTCGCGTCCGTGGGCCCGGCGACCGCCCGCAGCACCGGCGGTGCCATCGGTGGCTCCGTCGACGAGGGCTCGGTCGAGCCCGCGGGCGACGCCGTCCCCGCCCCGTCCTGATCCGCCGTACCGACAACCGTCCACCCCGGAAGGAAGGCCCGCCCATGAGCGTGCCCGTGAACGTCACCGATGCCACCTTCGCCGACGAGGTCCTCGGCAGCGAGAAGCCCGTCGTCGTCGACTTCTGGGCGACCTGGTGCGGCCCCTGCAAGATGGTCGCCCCGGTCCTCGAGGAGATCGCCGCCGAGCACGGCGACAAGCTGACCGTCGCCAAGCTCGACATCGACCAGAACCCCGCCACCGCGCGGGACTACCAGGTCATGTCGATCCCGACGCTGCTCGTCTTCCAGGGCGGCAAGCCGGTCAAGCAGATCGTCGGCGCCCGGCCGAAGTCGGCGCTGCTCGACGACCTCTCGGACGTCATCAACTGACGGCGGCCGGGTCCGGCCCGGATCGCCCGCACGACCCCGGCGCCGGGCGGACACCCCTCGCGGGTGACCGCCCGGCGCCGTCGTGTGGCCACCGGGCGCGGCCGGATCGTGACCCGCGCCGACGCCCCGCTGCACGGCCTGACGCGCCCGGCAGGGCACAATGAGACCCCAGTGAGGCACGACCCCACACCGGGCGTCCGGACCCGGGCGCGGACGATCGGGAGCGAACTGCATGCAGCTGCTGAGCCGCGGTGACGCCGGCCCGCCGGTCGCCGAGGTACGCGCAGCCCTCGAGGAGATGGGCATCCTCGAGCCCGGCGGACCCGGTCCCGTCCTGTTCGACGACGCGCTCGAGCAGGCGGTCCGCATCTTCCAGCAGCAGCGGGGCCTCATCACCGACGGCATCGTCGGCCCCGCCACGTACCGCGCGCTGCGCGACGCCCGCTGGGCCCTCGGCGACCGCATGCTGCTGCTGCACACCCAGAGCCCGCTGACCGGCGACGACGTCGCCGCCCTCCAGGAGCGCCTGCTCGAGCTCGGGTACGACTCCGGGCGTGCCGACGGCGTGTTCGGGCGGCAGACCGAGCAGGCCCTGCGCAGCTTCCAGCGCGACTACGGCATGAGCCCCGACGGCATGTGCGGACCCCGCACGCTGCGCCACCTCGGCTACCTGGGCCGCAAGGTCACGGGTGGGCGGCCGGGCCTCCTGCGCGAGCAGGAGCGTCTGCACCGGGCCGGCCCGCGCCTGTCGGGCAAGCGCATCGTCATCGACCCGGGCCACGGCGGCGCCGACCGTGGCGTGTCCGTGGGCTCCGGACCCGACGCGGTCACCGAGGCCGGCGTCGTCGCCGACATCGCCCGCCGCCTCGAGGGGCGCATGGCCGCGGCCGGCATGGAGGCCCTGCTCTCCCACGGCCCCCAGGACTGCCCCACCGACGCCGAGCGCGCCGGTTTCGCCAACTCCGCGGGCGCCGACGTCGTGCTGTCGCTGCACGTCGACGCCAACGCGAGCCCCGCGGCCAACGGCCTGGCCGCGTTCCACTTCGGCACGGGCAACGGCGCCACCTCGACCGTCGGCGAGGCCCTCGCCGGGTTCATCCACCGCGAGCTGCTGGCGCGCACCCGCATGCTCGACTGCGGCGTGCACGGCCGCCCGTGGGAGCTGCTGCGCCTGACGCGGATGCCCGCGGTGCGCGTCGAGATCGGCTACCTCACCAACGACCGCGACCGCGCCGCCCTGCTCGACCCCGGCTTCCGGGACGTCGTCGCCGAGGGCATCCTCGTCGCGGTCAAGCGGCTCTACCTGCTCGGGCAGGACGACAAGCCCACCGGCACGTTCACCTGGGCCGAGGTCCTGCAGCGCGAGCACAACCGCCCCGCCGGGGTGTAGCAGTCAGCCGCAGGTCGGCATCGCAGCGTCAGGACCGTGTGGTGGCGCGGGCCGGGGCCGGCGCGGCGGCCGGGGCCGTCGAGATCGTCACCGTGCCCAGCAGCTGGGCGATGGCGGCCTCGACGTCCTCCTTCCAGTTGAAGCCGGTGCGCAGCTCGTAGCGCAGCCGGGGCCAGCGGGGGTGCGGCGCCACCGTCTTGAAGCCGACGCCGCGCAGGAACGCCGCGGGCAGGACGCACGTCGGCGTCCCCGTCTCCGTGCGGCCGTGGGCCTCGGCGCGGGGACGCTCGCCGTCGTCGGCGAAGGCCTCGACCGCCTTGACCCCGCGGCGGGTCAGGTCACGGACGACGTCCTGGACCAGCAGCCGGCCGATGCCCTCGCCGGCGAAGTCCGGCAGGACGTGCAGGCCGCACAGCAGGACGGCGTCCGGGGACACCGGCGCGGTGGGGAACGCGACGGCGCGCGGCACCACCGAGGGCGGGGCGTAGAACGCGAACCCGGCCGGGACGCCGTCGACGTGGGCGATGCGCCCGCAGGAGCCCCACTCGAGCAGGACGCCGCTGACCCACGCCTCCTTCTCGAGCTCGAGGGTTCCGAACTCCTCGGCCTGGTCGGCGAGGTGCGGCGGGATCTCCCAGTAGACGCAGCGGCGACACTGCTTGGGCAGCTCCTCGATGTTGTCGAGGGTGACCCCGACACAGCTCCGCGACACGCGTCCCGCCTTCCCCGACGACTCTCGGCGTGGAGGATACGGTCCTCGCCCGCCGACCTCCCGGCCACGGGGTCCCCCGGCCGGACGAACCGCGCGACCCCCCGTCACCGGTTCGGGCCGTCGCGCACCACCGCCACCCTCGACGGCAGCGTCGATCTCAGGGCGCGCCCAGATCGACGCTGAGGGGCCGGACGATCACTCCTGGAGTGGGGGGCCGGGGGAGGGGTCCCGTCCCATCAGGCGCGCGATGCGCTCCAGGTCGTCCACCGATCCGAACTCGACGACGATGCGGCCCTTGCGCTGTCCCAGCTCGACCTTGACCCGGGTGTCGAACGTGTCCGACAGGCGCTCGGCGAGGTCCTGGAGACCCGGCGCGCGCATCGGCCGGCGGGCGGGCTTCTTCGGCGCGGCCGGGGTGGCGCCGCGTGCCATCGTCACGGCCTCCTCGGCGGCCCGCACCGACAGGCCCTCGGCGATGATCCGCGCGGCCAGCTCCTCCTGCGCGCCCGGGTCGTCGAGTCCGAGCAGCGCCCGCGCGTGACCCGCGGAGAGCACGCCCGCGGCGACACGGCGCTGGACGGCGACCGGGAGCCGCAGCAGACGGATCGTGTTGGTGATCGCGGGCCGGCTGCGGCCGATGCGCTCCGCGAGCTGCTCGTGCGTCACGTCGAACTCGGTGAGCAGCTGCTGGTAGGCCGCCGCCTCCTCCAGCGGGTTGAGCTGGACGCGGTGGATGTTCTCGAGCAGCGCGTCGCGCAGGAGCGTGTCGTCCGGGGTGTGCCGCACGATCGCGGGGATGTGCTCGAGGCCGACCAGCTGCGCGGCGCGCCAGCGGCGCTCGCCCATGACGAGCTCGTGGGTGAGCGTCGCGTCGCCGTCCGGCGACGGCTCGGGGCGCGCGAGCTCGCGCACGACGATCGGCTGCAGGAGCCCGAACTCGCGGATCGAGTGCTCGAGCTCGGCGAGCGCCTCGGGGTCGAACACCTGCCGCGGCTGGCGGGGGTTCGCGCGGATCCCGTCGAGCCGGACCTCGCGGTACACCGCGCCGGCGACCTCCCCGGCGGCCTCCGGGGCGCTCTCCGGGGCGCTCTCCGGGGGCGGCGACGCGTCGACGGCCGACGGGGCCTCCTCGTCGCGCCGGGCGCCGATGACGACGTCGGCCACGCGCGCCCCCAGGGCGGGCCGCGACGGAGCCGGTCCGGCGGGCGTCTCCGGGGGACCGGTGGGGATGAGCGCCGCGAGCCCGCGTCCCAGCCCGCCGCGCCGCTCCGTGCGCTCGCTCATCGCGCCCCCTCCGCCGTCTCGGCCCGGCGCCGCGTCCGGGCGGCGACCTCGCGGGCCGCGTCCAGGTAGCTCATCGCCCCGCGCGAACCCGGGTCGTACGTCAGCACGGTCTGCCCGAAGCCCGGTGCCTCGGAGACCTTGACGCTGCGGGGGATCACGGTGCGGAGCACGACGTCGCCGAAGTGGTTGCGCACCTCGGTCGTCACCTGGTCGGCCAGCTTCGTCCGCCCGTCGTACATCGTCAGCAGGATCGTCGAGACGTGCAGGCCCGGGTTGAGGTGGGACTGCACCAGCGCGATGTTGTTCAGCAGCTGGGACAGGCCCTCCAGCGCGTAGTACTCGCACTGGATCGGGATGAGCACCTCGGGCGCCGCGACCATCGCGTTCAGCGTGAGCAGGCCGAGTGACGGCGGGCAGTCGATGATCACGTAGTCGACGTCGAGCCGGTCGAGCGCCTCGGTCGTCAGCGCGTTCTTCAGGCGCGACTCCCGGTTGAGCATCGACACCAGCTCGATCTCCGAGCCGGCCAGATCGATGGTCGCGGGCACGCACAGCAGGTCCGGCGAGCGGTCGCAGACCGCGGCGGCCTCGTCGATCGTCATCTCGCCGAGCAGGACCTCGTAGATCGAGGGCGTGCCGCTGCGGTGGTCCACGCCGAGGGCCGTGCTCGCGTTGCCCTGCGGGTCGAGGTCGACGACGAGCACCCGGGATCCGTGCAGCGAAAGGGCCGCGGCGAGGTTGACCGCGCTGGTCGTCTTGCCGACGCCGCCCTTCTGGTTGGCGACGGTGATGATGCGGCGCTCGGCCGGGCGCGGCATCCGGTGGTCCTCGGGGTGCAGGACCCGCGCCGCCCGGGCGGCCTCCTCGGCGATCGGAGTCATGCCCTCGTCGCCGGCCGGGTAGAGCACCTCGCCGGCGCCCAGGACGCCGGCGCCGGCGCTGGCCGCCGCGTCGCTGACGGCCTCGCGCACCTTCTCCGCCGACGGGCGATCACGAGGCGTTTCACGTGGAACGGGTCGCTCGCCGACGGAGCGGAGCGGTGCTCGACCCGTCGGGGTGGACGTCGGTCGCTCAGTCACGGACACGATCCTTCCTGCCGCGGGCGCGGCGTCCGGAACCGGGGGACGTGCGTCGCTCGCTCCGGCTTACCAGCACGACCGTCGTGGCCGCGTCTCCCACGCCGCACCGCACGACCCGGCAGTCCTCACCGCCGGCCGCGCGGATCTCCTTGAGGTCGCGCTCGACCTCGCTCTCGGCGCTCGCGCCCTTCATCGCCGCGAGGATCCCACCCGGGCGGACGAGGGGGAGCGACCAGGTCGCCAATCGCCCCATCGGGGCCACGGCCCGGGCCGTGACCACGTCGCTCTCGCCGCACCGCCGGCGGGTCTCGCGCTCCTCGGCACGACCGCGCACCACCGTCACGGCGAGCCCGAGCTCGTCCACGACGCGCTCGAGCCACGCCACCCGGCGGGCCATCGGCTCCAGGAGCGTGATCTCGAGGTCCGGTCGCGCGAGGGCGAGCGGGACGCCCGGGAGCCCGGCGCCCGACCCGATGTCGACGACGCTCGCGCCGTCGGGCAGGACCTCGCCCACCGCCGCGCTGTTGAGCACGTGGCGGTCCCAGAGCCGGGGCAGCTCGCGCGGCCCGATCACCCCCTGGGCGTGCCCCGGGCCCGCGAGCAGCTCGACGTAGCGCTCGGCGGCGGGCAGGCGGTCACCGAAGACCTCCGCCGCGACCGGCGGCGTCGGGGGCACCGCCGGGACGTCCGCCGCCCCGGTGACGTCGGCCGCGTCGGCCACGTCGCCGCTCTCGGCGGACCCTCCGCGGGTGGCGCTCACGGCCGTGTTCCACGTGGAACGCGCGGCGTGCGGCGAGGCGCCGCGGGACCCGTCGGCACCGTCCTCAGCCCGCCGGGTGGACCACGACGCGTCGGCGGGGCTCCTCGCCCTCGCTCTCGCTGCGGACCCCGCCGACCGTGGCGACGGCGTCGTGCACGATCTTGCGCTCGAACGGCGTCATGAAGCGCAGGCGCTGGCTGTGCCCGGTGTCCTTGGTCTCCTGGGCGGCCTGGCGGCCGAGGTCCGTCAGCTCGGAGCGGCGCTGCGACCGCCAGCCGGCGACGTCGAGCATGAGGCGGTTGCGCGCGCCCGTCGACTGCTGGACCGCGAGGCGCGTCAGCTCCTGGAGCGCCTCGAGGACGTCGCCCCGCGCGCCGACGAGCTTCTCGAGGTCCTTGCCGCCCTCCACGCTCACGACCGCGCGGCCCGCCTCGACGTCGAGGTCGATGTCGCCGTCGTAGTCGAGGATGTCGAGCAGCCGCTCGAGGTAGTCGCCCGCGATGTCGCCCTCGCGGACCAGCTGGTCCTCCGAGCTGCGCTCGGCGCGCGTGGCGTCCTCGCCGGGCGCTCCCGCCCCCTCACGGTCCTGGTCCTGCTCCTGGTCCTCGTCCTGCGACGTCACCGTCTCCGACACGCCGTCTCCCTTCCGCCCGGTTCGACCGGGGCCTGTCTGGCACGTGTCGCGCCGGCATCGCGCGGACGTGCGGGTTGGTGGTCCGGCCCGTGCTGCGGGATGACGCGCACGTCGACCGGCTGAGGCGGCGGGGGACCGGGCGCGTCGCCGTCGGCCCTCGCCGTCCGCCTACTTCTTCTTCTTGGGGCGCTTGCCCTGGCCCGAGGAGGCGAGCTGGCCGCCCTTCCCGGAGCCCTTCGAGCCGTTGGACCCGTTCGCACCGTGGGAGCCGTTGCCCCCGGCGCCCGAGCCCTTGCCACCGGCCTGGCCCGACCCGTTGCCGCCGGCCCGGGCGACCTTGCCCGGTGCGGGACGCCCCGAGCCCTGGCGCTGACCGCCACCGCCGCCGCGCGACGGCCCGACCTTGCCGGGGGCGCGGCGATCCGAACCCTTCTTCGACCCGCCCCCGGACCCACCGGCCGGCTGGCCGCCGGCCGGGGCGGGCTCGTCGGGGACCACGGCGTCGTCCGCGACGGTGTCGGTGTCGCCGTCGGTCACGGGCGTCGCACCGGCGAGGGGGCGCTGGCGCTGCGGCTTCTGGCCCGGACGGGGCGCCAGGGCGTCGCGCTGCTCGCGCGCCTGCTCGCGCTTGTCCTCCTCCTCGCGGGCGATCTTGCGGTAGATGAGGAACTGCTGCGCGAGCGTCCAGCTGTTCTGGCTCAGGAAGTAGATCAGGATCGCGATGGGGAAGAACGCGCCGAAGACCAGCAGGCCGACCGGGAACACCCACATGGTGATCTTGGCCATGATCGCCGCCTGCGGGTTCGCGGCGGCCGCCGGGCTCTGGTGCTGCTGCGAGACGCGGGCCGTGAAGTGGGTCGCGACCGCCGCCAGGATCATCAGCGGCAGCGCCACCGGGATGACGTGGGCCTGGAACTCGCCGAAGTTGAACGAGAAGGTGCCCAGCGACTGCATGCCGCCGGCGATCGCCTCGTTCAGCTTGACGCCGAAGATGTCGGCGTTGGTGAACGACTCGATGTCGGCGCGGTCGAAGACGTAGTTGTAGGGGTAGTTGGGCTGGAAGCCGCGCAGCACGTGGAACAGGCCGATGAAGACCGGCAGCTGCACCAGCAGCGGCAGGCAGCCGCCCAGCGGGTTGACGCCGTGCTCCTTCTGGAGCTTCTGCATCTCCTCCGCGAGCTTCGTGCGGTCGTTCTTGTACTTCTCCTGCAGCTTCTTGATCTGCGGCTGGAACTCCTGCATCTTGCGCATCGAGCGGACCTGGCTGATGAACGGCTTGATCAGCAGGGCCCGGAGCGTGAAGACGAGGAAGATCACCGACAGCGCCCAGCCGAGGCCGTTCGCGGGCCCGAGGAGGAAGCCGAACACCTCGTGCCAGAACCACATGATGGCCGACACGGGGTAGTAGATGAAGTTCAGCACGACTCTCGCTCCTCGGTGTGGGGGTCAGCCCCCGTGTCGGCGGCGCGGCGGGGCCACCCGCACCGCGTCCGGTGGCCGCGTGGCGGCACCGGGTCCAGACCTCCAGGGTGCCAGGGCGCGCACTTGGCCACCCTGACCAGGGTCAGCAGCGTGCCGATCACGACCCCGTGGGTGCGCAGCGCCTCGATCCCGTAGGCGCTGCAGGTGGGGTGGAAGCGGCACGAGGGCGGGAACATCGGGGAGATCCACCGGCGGTAGAACCCGAGCACCGCGACCAGCGCGCGGACCGCCGGCGACGGGCGGGGCGGCCCGTCCGGCACCCGGGCTCGGTCGTCCACCGATGCCGTCCTCCTCGTCGGGGCGCGGGCCGCACACTGCGGGGGCTCGGCAGGTGCCGGTCGCGCTCGTCCCCGCCATGGTGCCCTCCCGCGCCACGGGAAGCGACCGTGCCGGGAGGGTGCCTCCGGCACCGTGGGAGCATCCGCGCCGTGTCGATCGACGGAAGCCCCGCCGCCATCGGGCGGAGTGGGGGCGGTACCCGTCGGTCCCGCGCAGTGCGCGCCGTCCTCTCTGCCGCCGCCCGACGGGGTCGCGTGGTCGAGAAGGAGATCCTGGGCCTCGCCGACCTGGTCCGCCCCGGGGACGTCTGTCTCGACGTCGGCGCGGAGTTCGGGCTCTACACCCACGTGCTCGCCGACCTCGTCGGGCCGGCCGGCACCGTGCACGCCTTCGAGCCCCAGCGCAGTGCCCACCGCGCCCTGCAGCTCGGCATCCGGGCCGCCGGCCTCACCTGGGTCGGCCTGCACCGCCTCGCGCTCGGCGCCGCGCCGGGCACCGCGCACCTGTCCGTGCCGCGCCGCCGCGGGCTGCCGGTGCACGGGCGCGCCTACCTCACCGCGGGCGCCCGGGACGACGGCCCGAACCGCGAGTTCGCGGGCCACCGGCTCGAGCCCGTGGCGGTCGAGACCGTCGACACCGTGGTCGCCGACCTCGACCTCCCGCGGGTCACGCTGGTCAAGGCCGACGTCGAGGGCGCCGAGGGCGCGCTGCTCGACGGCGCCGCCGGCACGCTCGCGCGTCACCGCCCGCACCTGCTGCTCGAGATCGAGGACCGCCACACCGGCAAGTACGGGGTGCGCGCCGACGAGCTGTTCGACCGGCTCACCGGCGGGCTGGGGTACACCGCGCGCACCTGGTCGCTGGGCTGGCGGCCCGTCGCGGGGATCGTCGACACCGAGCGCAACTACCTCTTCAGTCCGTGAGCCGGGGGGTGAGGCCGAGCCGCGCGAGCGCGGCGTCGAGGTCCTCGTCGAGCTCGGCCGAGGCGGCGTCCGCCGCGGCGGGCTGGGCGCGG
>CADCTH010000250.1 GCA_902805495.1 uncultured Actinomycetospora sp. | reverse complement strand
TCCGGGCGAACAGCGCGGAGCTCACCGACGCGGGCACCGAGACCCTCGACCGCGTCGCGGAGGAGCTCACCGCCGTCCCGTCGGCGCGGGTGACCATCACCGGCTACTCGGCGCCGATCGGCGGGCCCGGGACCCCGGACCCGCAGCAGCTCTCGGACCAGCGCGCCACCGCCGCGGCCCACGCGCTCGCCGCGGACGGCGTCGCGCGCGACCGCCTGCAGACGCGGGGGGCCTCGGACTCGAACCCCCGCCCCGACCCCGCGAGCAGCCGCCGCGCCGAGCTCAGCGTCTCCTGACGAGGGCGCCCGGTCCCGCCGCCCGGTCCTCCAGGACCGGTCGGCGGGTCCGCCGTCGTGCGCGGTGCCGTCAGTAGTGGTGGGTCAGGGCGAGGTGCGTGCCCTGCGGGCCGGACTCGATGACGACGTCGTCGACCAGCTCGCGGATCATCGCGAGGCCCCGTCCCCGGATGCCGGGGTCGGTCGGCACCTCCTGCCAACGGCCGTCGTCCGCGACGGTGATGACCAGGGCGGCAGCCGAGGCGTGCGCGGTGAGGGTCATCGTGCCGCCGGCGGGGGCCCCGGCGAACGCGTGGTCGCAGCAGTTCTCCAGCGCCTCGGACGCGGCCATGACCAGGTCGTCCACCCGGTCGGGGTCCAGGTGGTCGCCGTGCAGCCACCGCGAGAGACAGCGGCGGACGACGCGGACCTGGCTGCCGTCGGCCGGCGTGCTGATCCGCAGGGGATCGGGCCACCGGACGACGTCGGCGTCGCAGCAGCTCTCGGGCATCGGCATGATCCCGGCGGATGCCCCGGCCACCCGGCGCGTCAACCCGAGGGTGAGCAACCACTCCCCGCGCTGACCAGGCCCCCCTACGGCGTGCGGCTCCGGCGCGGGACGGCGCGGATGACCAGCAGCGCGGTGTCGTCGAGAGCCGCGCCCGCGGCGTGGGCGTCGACGGCCTCGAGCACCGCGTCGGCGGTGACGTGCCCGTCGGCGGACGGGTCGAGCCCGGCCACGACGTCGAGGAGACCTTCCATCTCGAGCTCGCGACCACCGAGCGGGCGCGCCTCGGTGACGCCGTCGGTGAACAGCAGCACGCGGTCGCCGAGGTCCAGGGTCACCCGTTCGAGGGCGATGCGCGGCTCCGCGCGCACACCCAACGCGCGCCCGCCGGCCTGCAGCTCGGTGATCGAGCCGTCGCGCCGCTGCACCACGCCCGGGGGGTGCCCCGCGCTCGCGACCAGGACCTCGAGCCCGCCGGCGTCCGTGCGCGGGGCGATGCCGGCGTAGACCGCGGTGACGAAGCTCGGCCGCTGGTCGAACCACACGTGCAGCACGCCGTGCAGGGCGCTGAGCACGGCGACCGGGTCGTCGTCAGTGTGCCCCAGCGCGCGCACGGTGGACCGGGCGAGCGCGGTGGTGCGGGCGGCCTGGGGGCCCTTGCCGCACACGTCGCCGACGACCGCGCCCCAGCCGCCCGGGGACGGGAAGAGGTCGTAGAAGTCGCCCAGCACGGAGGCGCCCGTGCCGGGCCGGTAGCGGGCCGCGACCTCGACCCCGGGGAAGTCCGGCAGCCGCGCCGGCAGCAGGCTCTCGCGCAGCGTCGAGGCGAGTTCCTCGGCCTCGGCCGCGTGCTGCTCGGCCAGCCGGGCCAGACGCTGGGCCTCCGCGGCGAGCTGCTCGGACGTCGCGGCCTGCACGGTCGCCGTGCGGGCCTGCTCCCGGTAGTAGCGGGCGGCGGCGCCCGCCGCCTGCGCCTGCTCCGCCGCCTCCCGGGCCTGCCGGTCGGCCTCCTGGGCCACGTGGTCCGACGCCGCGGCCCGCTGGGCCGCCGCGGACCGGTCGGCGCGGGTGTCGGCGAGCGCCACGCGCAGCGCGACCTCCCCGGTGGCCGCCTGGGCCAGCGTCGCCAGGACGTCGCGCTGGTGGGGCGACCACGCCCGGGGCCGCGTGTCGACGGCGCCGAGGACGCCGACCACCACGCCGGCGGGGTCGCGGATCGGGTAGCCGGCCCACGCGCGCGCCGCCCAGGTGGCTGCGTCCGACGCCCGTGAAGGGTCCGCGTGCACGTCGTCCACCCACACCGGCTCGTCCTCGAGCACGACGGCGCCGCACAGCGCCTGCGCGACCGGCGTCTCCCCGCCGCGGGTCCCCGACGGGTGGCCCGCCGGCGCCTCGAAGTCGTACACGCTGCGCAGGAGGAGACGGTCCTCGTCGGCGAGCCACACGGCCCCGACCGGTGCGCCCGTCAGGGAGGTCGCGAGCCGCGCGAGCCGGTCGAACCCGGCGTCGGCGTCCGCGTCGAACAGCCGCGCCCGCGACACCGCCCGCTCCGGGGCGTCCAGCGCCCTCGTCCTGCTCGCCACCCACACCTCCACCGGCCGCCTCCGCGCGTGCACCAGCGGAGGACCCGGTGGTGTCCAACCATTCTGCCGTCGATCGCGCGTCTCCGACACCTCGAGACCCCGGCCACGGCGTGTCCGGCGGGTGTCGCCGGGCTCAGCGCCCGGCGCCCCACGCGGCGAGGCCCGGTCCCGCCAGCTCCCCGGACGCCACCGGGCGGCCGGACACGGCGAGCAGGAGCGCGAGCGCGCTGCCCCGGACCTCGGAGCCCTCAGGGCCCTCGGGGCCCTCGGGGCCCTCGCCGCCCTCGCCGACGGCCAGGTCGGCGTCGGCCGCCGCCAGCCGGAGGCGGGCCGCGGTCTCCTTCGCCCCGCCGAAGGACGCGGGTGTGCGCAGCTGGAGCCGCAGGGCCCGCACCACCGCCTCCGTCGGGTAGGCCCGGTGCAGGCCCAGCGGCCGGCGGACGTCCTCGCCGTGCACGACCTCCTCGACGAGGCGACTGTCGCGCGGCGCCGGCGGGGTCGAGGTGCGGCGGGCGACCGCGCGCAGCCGCTCGAGGGTCTGCGCCGGGGACGCCCCGCGCTCGCGCGCCACCCCGTGGGCGTTCTGCCGGTCGAAGTCGAACCGCGCCCGGGCCATCGCCACGACGAAGCCGAGGCGGGTGGTCCGGGCGGTGTCGACGAGGTGGGCGACGACGTCGTGCACGCTCCACCCGGGGCAGAGCGACGGCTCGTCCCACCGCGCCTCGTCCACGCCCTCGAGGTCGGCGATCAGCGCCGCCCGCTCCGCGTGCACCATCGCCCAGACGTCGTCGCCCACGGTCGCCTCCCTGCCGGTCCGGACTGCCGGTCCGGATGCTCTCACCGGTCTGACGGGCGGCGGCCCCGGAACTCATCGCGGATCGGCCGGCCCCGCCAGGAACGGCAGCAGGCGGGCGTGGACGGCGTCCCGGTCGGTCACGTAGATCCCGTGGCCGGCGTCGGGCAGCTCGACGAGCTCGGCGTGCGGGACGAGCTTCGCGGTGGGCCGGGCGGTGAGGTCGATGGGCGCCGAGACGTCGGCCGTCCCGTGGAACATCAGCACCGGGACGTCCAGCGTGGCGAGCTCGCCCGCGAGGTCGGCGAGGGCGTAGCCGCGCACGCAGGCGATCTGCACCTCCAGCGGCGTGGCGAGGATCGTGCGCACGCCGTCGTCGACCAGCTCCTGCGACACCCAGGCGCCCGATCCCTGCCGGGCGAAGTACGCGTCCGCTCCGGCGCGGAACCACCCCGGGCGGTCGCGGCGGAGGTCGTCGATCACGGCCTCGACGGCGTCGGTCCCGACGGCGCCGACGAAGTACGGCGTCATGGCCCCGAGCAGCGCGACGCGGGCGATCCGCCCGGTGCCGTGCCGGGCCAGCATCCGGACGGTCTCGCAGGTGCCCATCGAGTGGGCGACGACGCGGACGTCCCGCAGGTCGAGGCGCTCGAGGAGCTGGTGGAGGTCGTCGGCCAGCGTCGTCAGGTCGTACTCACCGCGGGAGGCCTCGGAGCGGCCGTGCCCGCGCCGGTCGGGGGCGACGACGCGGAAGCCGGCCCGGGTCAGCGCGTCGATCTGGTACTCCCACATGTCCGCGGAGAGCGACCAGGCGTGGACGAGCAGGACGGCGGGGCCGTCCCCGAGGTCCTTGTAGTGGATCGTGGTGCCGTCGGTGGTCTCGAAGGTGGGCATGCGTCGAGCCCATCACCGCGGCGCGGCGGTGGCGATGACCTCCGAGGTCAGGTGGTCAGCGCGGCCGGTGCGGGCGGCTGCAGGTGGTCAGCGCCTCCAGCAGCGGGGCCAGCCGGTGTCCCTCGGCCGAGAGCTCGTACTCGGTGCGCGGCGGCCGGGTGTCCAGCACCCGGCGCACGAGCAGTCCCGCCGCCTCGAGGTCGGCCAGGCGCGCCGCGAGGGTCGCGGGCGGCACCTGGCCGAGGGCCTGCTCGAACTCCGAGAACCGGGCCGCCCCGAGGTGCGCGGCGTAGAGCACCGAGAGCGACCAACGTCGCTCCAGCAGCGCCGTCAGCGCGCGCACCTCGGGCGGCACCGGTTCCCGTGAGCACATCTCAGGCGGCCACCTGCAGCGCCTCGACGGGCTCGAGGGCCACGTCGAGGACCTCGGTGATCGTCATCGACGGGTGGAACTCCAGCTGCGCGGCCACGTCGGCGGGGACGTCGTCGAGGTCGGCGCGGTTGCGCTCCGGGACGACGATCTGCGTCAGGCCCGCCGCGTGCGCGGCCAGCACCTTCTGCTTCACCCCGCCGATCGGCAGGACGCGGCCCTGCAGCGTCAGCTCACCGGTCATGGCGACGGTGTGCCGCACCGGGCGACCGGTCAGCAGCGACACCAGCGCCGTGGCCATGGTGACGCCGGCCGACGGCCCGTCCTTCGGGATCGCGCCCGCGGGGACGTGCACGTGGAACGAGCGTCCCTCGAACGCGTCCTCGGCGATGCCCTGCTCCGCGGCGTGCGAGCGCACCCACGACAGGGCGATCCGGGCCGACTCCTTCATGACGTCGCCCAGCTGGCCGGTCAGGACGAGCCCTGAGGTCCCACTCCCCGGATCCGTTCCAGGAAGAGCGGCGGCCTCGATGAACAGGACGTCGCCGCCCGCGCCGGTGACGGCCATGCCGGTCGCGACGCCGGGGACCGCGGTCCGCTCGACGGCCTCGGTGAAGAACCGCTGCCGACCCAGGTGCTCGCGCACGACGTCGGTGTCGACGACGACCGGGCCCGACCCGGAGGCGATTGCCGTGGCGATCTTGCGGGTCAGCTTGCCCAGCGAGCGGTCGAGCTGACGGACGCCGGACTCGCGGGTGTACTCCGACACCACGAGCCGCAGCGCCGCCTCGTCCGCGGTCACGTCGCCATCCACACCGCCGGTGAGGCCGGCACGGCGAATCTGCCGCGGCAGCAGGTGGTCCCGGGCGATGGCGACCTTCTCCTCGACGGTGTAGCCGTCGAAGGAGATGACCTCCATGCGGTCGAGCAGCGGGCCCGGGATCGTGTCGAGCTGGTTGGCCGTCGCCAGGAACACCACCTGCGACAGGTCGATCTCGACGTCGAGGTAGTGGTCGCGGAACGCGTGGTTCTGCGCCGGGTCCAGCACCTCGAGCAGCGCGGCGGACGGGTCGCCGCGCCAGTCGGCGCCGACCTTGTCCACCTCGTCGAGCAGGATCACCGGGTTCATCGTGCCCGCGTCGCGCAGTGCCCGCACCAGGCGGCCGGGCAGGGCGCCGACGTAGGTCCGCCGGTGACCGCGGATCTCGGCCTCGTCCCGGATCCCGCCCAGCGACATCCGCACGAACTCGCGGTTCATCGCGCGGGCGACCGACTCGCCGATCGAGGTCTTGCCGGTGCCGGGCGGCCCCACCAGCGTGAGGATCGTCCCGGACTTCTCGTCGCCCTCGCTGAGCCCCGATTCTCGGCTCCGGTCACGCCGCAGCTTGCGGACGGCCAGGTACTCGACGATGCGGTCCTTGACGTCCTCGAGGCCGGTGTGGTCGGCGTCGAGCACGGTGCGGGCCGCGATCGGGTCGAGCTGCTCCTCGGAGGCCTTCGCCCAGGGCAGGGCGAGCAGCCAGTCGAGGTAGGTCCGGATCATCGAGGACTCGCCGGACTGCTCGCCGGTGCGCTCCAGGCGGTCGAGCTCGCGCTCGGCCTGCTCGCGGACGTGGTCGGGCATGCCGGCCTCGGCGATCTTCGCGCGGTAGTCGTCGCCGCCCCCGTCGCCGTCGCCCTCGCCCAGCTCCTTGCGGATCGCCTCGAGCTGGCGGCGCAGCACGTACTCACGCTGCTGCTTCGCCGCGCCGGACTCGACGTCCTCGCGCAGCGACTTGCGGACCTGCATCTCGGCGAGCCGCTCGCGCTGCAGGCGCACGGCGAGCTCCAGGCGCTCGCGCACGTCCAGCGTCTCGAGCAGGCCCACCTTCTCGTCGTAGGGGATCTCCGGCGACCACCCGGCGGTGTCCGCCAGCGCGCCGGGCTCGTCGATGCCGCGCAGGAACGCGGCCACGCGGCCGTCGTCCTCCCGCAGCTCGAGGATCTCGTCCACCACGGCGCGGTACGTGCTCTCCAGCTCGCGGATGCGCCCGTCGCGCTCGGTGCTGTCCTTCTGCGGCGTCACGTCGACGCGCAGGTGTCCCGCGTCGTCGGCGCTGCCCGTCCCGGCCTTCCCGCGGTGCACGCCGGTCAGCTGCACCGCGGTCACGCCGTTCGGCAGCCGCGTGCGGCCCGTGACGTCGGCGACGGTGCCGACGCCGGCGAAGTGTCCCTCGTGGCGCGGGACGAGCAGCACCTGCTCGCCCTCCTCGGCGCCGACCTCGGCGGCCGGGACCACGACGGTCATGCCCGGGAAGACCACGTTGTCGTCGACGGGGACCAGCAGCAGGTCGGTCATCACGTCACCCCATCACTCGTACTCGGTAGCAGCTACAAGCATTGAAGTGGCTACGGATATTCCGGCGAGTCCGAGCGCTACCGTCGCGGCCATGCCGGCTGGGCTCCCCCTCGAGGGCATCACCGTCGTCGCGCTCGAGCAGGCCGTGGCCGGGCCCCTGGCCACGCGCCACCTCGCCGACCTCGGCGCCCGCGTCATCAAGATCGAGAAGCCGGGCGAGGGCGACTTCGCGCGCCGCTACGACGTGGCCGTGCGCGGCCTGGCCACGCACTTCGTGTGGCTCAACCGCGGCAAGGAGTCGCTCGCGATCGACCTCAAGAGCGACCACGGCCGCGAGGTCGTCGCCGCCCTGCTCGCCCGCGCCGACGTCTTCCTGCACAACACCGCCCCCGGTGCGCTCGCCCGCCTCGGCCTCGAGCCCGCCGCCCTGCGCGCCACCGACCCGCGCCTGGTCACGCTCGCCATCTCCGGCTACGGCACCAGCGGCCCGCGCCGCGACCGCAAGGCCTACGACATGCTCGTGCAGGCGGAGTCGGGGATGGTCGCGGTCACCGGCACCCCGGACACCCCCACCAAGACCGGCGTCCCCAACGCCGACATCGCCGCCGGCTGCTACGCCGCGATGTCGGTGCTCTCGGCGCTGTTCCGCCGCGAGCGCACCGGCGAGGGCGCGGAGATCGACGTGTCGATGTTCGACGCCGCGGTGGAGTGGATGGGCCACCCGCTGCTCATGCAGCTCTACGGCGGCCGGCCGGTACCGCGGATGGGCCTGTCGCACGCCGCCATCGCCCCCTACGACGCCTACCCCACCGCCGACGGCCAGGTACTGATCGGCGTGCAGAACGACCGGGGCTGGCGGGCGCTGGTCAACGACGTGTTCGGCGCGCCGGAGCACGCCGACGACCCGCGCTTCGCCACCAACGTCGCGCGCGTCGAGCACCGGGCCGAGCTCGACGAGCTCGTCGCCGCCCACACCCGCCGCCACACCACCGGCGACCTCGACGCGCGCCTCGCCGCCGCCGGCATCCCCGCCGCCCAGGTCGACGGCACCGCCGACGTCCTCGGCCACCCCCAGCTCGTCGAGCGCGACCGCTGGCGCCCGGTGGCCAGCGAGGTCGGCGAGCTGCGCGGCACCCTGCCGCCGATGATCTTCGACGACGTCGAGCTGCCCATGGGCGCGATCCCCGCGCTCGGCGAGCACACCGACGCCATCCTCGCCGAGCTCGGACTCACCGACCCCGGGGCCTGACTCCGCATCACGGGTCGGCACGCCCGGAGCGGGTGGTCCCCGGTCGGCTCACCGCCCCGGGTCCGGACCCGACGGCGTGTCGACCTCCCCGGCCACGGCGGGCAGGGCGACCCGGCTCAGCACGACCGTGCCCGCCACGATCCCCGCGACGCCGACCGCGGCGCCGAGGAGCCACACGTCGACCGCGACGCGCTCCCCGAACACCACGAACCCCCACACGATCGCGGTCAGGGGGTTGGCGAGCGTGATCCCGGGCTGGGCCCAGATGAGGTCGCCGGCCTGCAGCGCCTGCTGGAGGAACACGAAGGACACGGTGCCGCCGACGAGGACGCCGTAGGTCTGCCACGCCGTCAGCAGTCCTGACCACCCCTCGGCCCACACCGGGCCCAGCGCGGCCAGCAGCGCCGCGTTGTAGCCGTAGGTCACCCCGGTGGCGATCCCGAACCACAGGGCGCGCCGCCGCGCTCTCCCGGCGCGGCCGAGGAGCACGAGCACGGCGAGGACCGCCACGACGACGCCGGTGCCGACGAGCCACGCCGTCGAGGAGGTCGCCCCCGGGTCGCCGCCCTCGGGCACCAGGCAGACGAGGAACACCGCCACCCCGCCCGCCATCGCCGCGATCGCCAGCCAGGCACGGCGGCTCATCGGCGTCCGCAGGGCCAGGGCGCTCAGGACCAGGGTGAACGGCAGCTCGATGACCAGCACGGGCTGCACCACCGTCAGCAGGGTCAGACCGAGCGCCACCCCCTGCAGGACGAACCCCAGGACGTGGGCGGCGATGCCCGCCGACCACGCCGGGCGCCGCAGGAGGGCCACGAGCGCCTGCCACCGGCCCGCCGCCGGATCGTGGTGACGCGACGCCGACCGCATGAGGACGGAGCCGACCGCGTTGCTCGCCGCGGCGGCGACCGCCACGAGCACGCCGATGACGAGCACGCCGGACCCTCAGCCCAGCTCGTTCGTGCGGAACGTGTCGCAGCGGGTGGGGTCGCCGCTGGTGAAGCCCGTGCTCAGCCACCGCTTGCGCTGTGCCGACGTGCCGTGGGTGAACGAGTCCGGGTCGACGGTGCCGCCCCCGAGCTGCCCCTGGATGTAGTCGTCACCGATGCGCTGGGCGGCGTCGACGGCGGTGTCGAGGTCGGCCGGCGAGACGTCGGTGATGAACGCGGGGCGGCCGTTCGTCGGCTGCGAGGCGTGGTTCATCCACACCCCGGCGTAGCAGTCGGCCTGCAGCTCCAGGCGCACCGCGTCCGACGTCGCCCCCTGCCGCGTGCGCACGGCCGCCTCGGTGCCCAGCAGGTCCTGCACGTGGTGGCCGTACTCGTGGGCGAGCACGTAGGCGTTGGCCAGCGGCCCGCCCTGCGCCCCGAACTGCTGGCGCAGCTGGTCGTAGAAGGTCAGGTCGATGTAGACGAGGTCGTCGGCCGGGCAGTAGAAGGGCCCGGCGCTGGAGTCGGCGCTGCCGCAGCGGGTGCTCACCGCGCCGGTGAAGAAGACGGTGTCGACGTTCGTGTACCGCGGCTGCGCCCCGCGCACCGTGCGGGCGACCGTGGCGTACCCGCCGCCCGACCAGTACGCCTGGATCGAGTTGATGTCCGCGACGATCGCGCAGTCGGGGTTGGTGTTGGCGTCCGCGCCCGTGCGGCACTCGCTCGCCAGCTCTGACGTGCCCGCCCGCGACGGCCCGCCCGGCTCGCCGAACCTGCCCGCGACCGGCGCCGACGTGCCGCCGCCCAGGAACTGGACGGCGAAGAAGCCGACGACCACCACGAGGACGACGACCCAGCTGACCTTGCCGCTGCGCCCCCGGAAGAGCAGCCCGAGCAGCAGGGGCACCAGACCGCCGAGCCCGCCGCCTCCCCCGCCGCCGCCGAAGCCGCCGGACCCGCCGCCCTGCCCCCGCCGATCGGTGACCTCGGACGTGTCGAGCTGGGCGTCGTCGTCGTAGCGCATCCGTGCCTCTCGCGTGGGCGTGTCCGGGAGCATGCTTGCCCGCCGGCCGACCCGCCACACCTCCGCCTCCGGGCGCGAGGGCGACGCCCACCTCGTCGCGGTCCGCGGGGGCAGCAAGCACCTCAGCGTGTACGTCACCGCGACCGACGGCGACGCCTACGTCCCCGAGGTGCACGCGGGCGCGCTGGGGAAGGTCTCGGTCGGCCGCAGCTGCATCCGGGTGCGGCGGGCCGGCGAGCTCGACCTGGGTGGGTTCGGCGAGGTCGTGCGCCGTGCGGTGGAGCTCGGTGGCGCCGGGGCGGTCTGATCGGTCAGGCCGCGTGCAGCCGCATCGGCAGCGAGCCCCAGGCGCGCAGGGTGTTGTTGTGGTGGCGCTCGGGCTCGCCGGCGAGCTCGAGGCGCTCGACGCGGCGCGCCAGGGCGCCCAGCAGGGCCTCCGCCTCGAGCCGGGCGACGTGCTGGCCGATGCACTGGTGCAGGCCCATGCCGAAGCCGACGTGCCCCGACGGGTCGCGGGCGAGGTCGAAGGCGTCCGGGTCGTCCCAGCGGCGCGGGTCGCGGTTGGCGGCGCCGAGCAGCATGAGGACCTTGTGGCCCTCGGGGACGACGGAGCCGCCGATCGGCACGTCGACGTCGGCGGTGCGGAAGAACGTCTGCACCGGCGACTCCCACCGCACGGCCTCGTCGAAGGCCACCCGCGCGAGGTCGGGGCGGGCGCGCAGCCGGTCCCACTGCGCGGGGTTCGAGGCCAGGGCGTAGAGGCAGGCGCCGAGCCCGTGGACGGTGGTGTCGACGCCCGCGGTGAGCAGCGAGCGCACGATCAGCGGGGCCTGCGCCGGGGTGATGTCGCCGCGGTCGGACGCCGACCAGATCGCCGCGCCGAACCCGTCCTCGCTGAGCACGTCGCGGGCGCACCGCGACGCGACCCACGCCGAGAGCTCGGCGACGCGCGGGGCGCCCTTGGCCACGAGGTCGTTGGCGGGGCCGAAGGCGTTGAACGCGTGGTCGCCGTAGGGCAGCAGGTGCTCGCGCCCCTCGGGCGGCAGGCCCACGGCGTCGGGGAACACGCGCAGCGGGAACGCCTCGGCCAGCGCGGCGACGGCGTCGAGCTCGACCACGTGCCGGGACCGATGGTCGAGCTCCGCTCCGCTCCGTCTCCCGCTGGCGCCGTCGAGCAGGCCCGCCACGAGGTCGTCGGCGTCGGCGCACCACCGCTCGCGCAGCCGGCGCAGCGCCCGCGGCGACAGGATCGGGGCGAGCACCGCCCGTGGCGCGTCGTGGTGCGGCGGGTCGGCCTCGAGCAGCAGGGACGGCGGGCGCCACGGCTCCTCGTAGCGGAAGTTCGACAGCCCCACCCCGGCGCTGGAGGGGAAGCGCTGCCAGTCGACGAGCGTCGCGCGGACCTCGTCGTAGCGGGCCACGGCGTACAGGTCGTAGCGCGGGATCCACGCCACCGGGCCCGCGTCGCGCAGCGCGGCCTGCATCGGCAGCGGGTCGGCGAGGACCTCGTGGGAGAAGGGGTCGACGTCGACGGTGGGCACGGTCGTCGGCGCTGCGGTGGTGGTCATCGTGGATCTCCTAGAGGTCCAGCACGAGGCGGTCGGTGCACGACCGGGAGACGCACGGGAACATGCAGTCGCCCGCGGCGCGCTCGTGGTCGGCGAGGATCGAGTCGCGGTGGTCGGGCACGCCGGCGAGCACCGACGTCTCGCAGGTGCCACAGACGCCCTGCTCGCACGAGGACAGCGCCGTCGCGCCGACGCTCCGGGCCGCGGCGAGCACCGAGAGCTGGGGCGGCACGGTGATCGTGGTGCCGGTGCGCGCCAGCTCGACCTCGAACGGCTCGTCGCGCACGGGCGCGCCCAGCTCGGCGGCGGCGAAGCGCTCGGTGCGCAGCCGGTGCGGCGGCCAGTGCGTCGTCGCGTCGGCGATCGCGTCCAGCAGGGGCCCGGGCCCGCAGCAGTAGACGACGGTGTCCTCGCGCGGCTCTCGAAGCCAGGCGGCGAGGGGCAGCAGGCCCGCCTCGTCCTGGGGGTGCAGGTGCACGCGGTCGCCGTGGCGGGCGAGCTCGTCGAGGAACGCCATCGACGAGCGGCTACGGCCGCCGTAGAGCAGCGCCCAGTCCGCCCCGACCAGGTCGGCCTGGTGCACCATCGGCAGCAGCGGCGTGATGCCGATGCCGCCGGCGACGAACAGGTAGCGCGGCGAGGGCACCATCGCGAAGTCGTTGCGCGGCCCGCCGAAGGTCACCACGTCGCGCACCGCGAGCTCGTCGTGGACGTACGCCGATCCGCCGCGGCCGTCGACCTCGCGCAGCACGCCGACCCGGTAGGAGTGCGCGTCCCAGCGGTCGCCGCACAGCGAGTACTGCCGCGTCGCGCCGTGGGCCAGGGTGACGTCGATGTGCGCGCCCGGCGCCCAGTCCGGCAGGCGGCCCCCGTCCGGCCGGGCCAGCTCCAGCGTCACCACGCCGTCAGCGGCGACCTCCTTGGCGGTCACCACCAGCTGGTCGCCCTGCGCGTCCCCCACGTCGGCCTCCTCGCGTCCTCGGGTGCCGTCGAGCATGCGGAGCCGGAGGTGGTCGGGGGAACGGTGTTCTCACCCAATGGGACGGTCGTCGAGGCGACGGCCGATCCGGCGGGCGGCATCGGTGAGGGCCGGGAGGTGCCCGCGGGCCCGGTCGTCATTCGGGACGATCACCGAGACGGCCGCGACGACCTGGCGCCCCGCGGCGCGGACCGGCACCGCGATGCCCGTCGCGTCGGGGTGGATGTGCCCGGGGCAGAACGCGAACCCCTGCTTGCGCACGTCGGCGAGCAGCTCCCGCAGCGGGCCGGGCTCGACCACCGACGCCGGCGTGTACCGGTGCCGCGGCGCGTCGAGGACCCGCTCCTGCAGCACCGCCGACCCGTAGGCCAGCAGCACCAGGCCCGACGACGAGGCGTGCACGGGCAGGCGCATCGCGATGCGCGTGTAGTTGATGACCGCGCGCTCCGCACTGAGGCGTTCGACGAACAGCACCTCGTCGCCGTCGAGGATGCCGAGCTGGGTGTGGTGGCCGACCGCCTGCTGCAGCTCCTCCATCACCGGCATGGCGGTCTCGCGCAGCGACAGCGTCGGCGACGCGCGCGAGCCCAGCTCCCACAGCCGCGTCCCGACGCGCACCCGCCGGTCGGCGTCGCGGGCGAGCAGGCCGTGCTCGACGAGGTCGGCGATCAGCCGCGACGCCGTGGCCACCGGCAGCCCGGCGCGGCGCGCGACCTCCGAGACCTGCAGCACGGGCGTCTCCGGCGTGAACGCCTCGAGGATGCGCACCACGCGCTCGAGCACCGACTCGCCCGACGTCGACCGCGCCACGCGCCGAGTGTGCGCCGTTTCCGGGGCGCGCGGTCCGGGAAACGCCGCCGGGTCCGCGCACCCCCGCCCGAGGAGCGGCATGACCCGCACCGACCCGCCCGCCCCGCCGGCCGGCCCCGTCGACCGGTTGCTCGACGCGACCGCGGGACGTCTGGTCGGACCGGCGTTCGGCCTCGGGTCGTTCGTTCGCCGCGCCCGCGTGTTCCACCCCCGCGGGCGGACCTTCGCGGTGACGGTCGACGTGCCCGGCGACGAGTCTTGGGCAGGGACCGTGTTCGGGGAGCGCGCGAGCCACCACGGCCTCCTGCGCCTCTCCCGCGGCGCGGGCGTGCCCGAGCCGCTGCCCGACCTGCTCGGCCGCGCGCTGCGCGTCGACCTCGCCGCCGGGGCGCAGGACCTCCTGCTGCTCTCCTCGGCGCCGGCTCCCGGGACGCGCCACGTCCTCGTCCCCGCCCGCGACTACGCCGGCACCCACTACTCCTCGATCAGCGTGTTCCGCCTCGCCGGGCAGACGGTGGTGCTCGGCGCGCGCGCGGCCGAGGGGCACGGGCCGCTCGCCCGCCTGGACGAGGTCAGCGACGCCGCGCGGCGGGGCCTGCACATCGACCTGCTCGTGGCCACCCCGCTCGGACCGTGGACGACGGTGGGCACCGTGACGGTGCACGACCCGGTGCCCGCCGAGCAGAGCGAGCGCCTGCGCTTCACGCCGTTCCACCGCGCCGGGGGCCTCGAGCCGGTCGGCCTCACCAACGTCGTCCGGCGCCGCGCCTACGCCGACAGCCAGGCCGCGCGCCCGACCTGAGGCAGCGAGCGCGCCGTTCGCTGCGTTAGAAGCAGCGAACGGCGCGTTCGCTGCAAATCGGGGAACCGTCAGAGGGCCGGCAGGGTCTGCGCGCGGCCGATCAACGGGCGCAGCGGGTCCCCGACGTCGCGCAACCGGTCGAGCGCGGTCCGCACCGTCCAGCGGTCGGGCGTCAGGTCGGGGTCGTCGAGCTCGTCCCACGTCAGCGGCATCGACACCGGGGCGTCCGGGGACGGCCGCGGGCTGAACGGGGCGACGAGGGTCTTGTTGATCGCGTTCTGGGTGTAGTCGAGCCGCGCCAGGCCGCGCCGGCGGTCGGTGTGCCACTCCCACGACACGAGCTCCGGACGGATCTGCCCGACGGCGCGCGAGAGCTTCTCCACCCAGGCCCGGGTGTCGTCGAAGGTGTAGCCGTCGCGGATCGGCACCCAGATCTGCACGCCGCGCTTGCCGGTGACCTTGGGCGCCGCGTCGACCTGCAGGTGCGCCAGCGCCGCGCGGTAGAGCCGGGCCAGGGCGAGCACGTCGGCGAAGCCCACTGCCGGCCCGGGGTCGATGTCGATGAGCGCCCACGTGGGCTGGTGGACGTCGGGCAGCCGCGAGGTCCAGGGGTGCAGCTCGACCGCCCCGTAGTTCGCCATCCACACGAGCGCCGCCGTGCTGTCGAGCACGAAGTAGTTCTGGGTCTCGTCCGGCTCGGCCTCGGGGTTGTGCCAGCGCCGCAGCCACGTCGCCGCGTGGCCGGGCACCTCCTTCTGCCAGAACCCGGCGCGCGCCGTCCCGTCGGGGAAGCGGTGCAGGTTCACGGGGCGCCCGGCCAGGTACGGCAGCAGGTACGGGGCGATGCACGCGTGGTAGCGGATGAGGTCCCGCTTGGTCACCGGCGGCCCGGCCCCGCGGTCAGAGCCGGGGAAGATCACCTTGTCGAGGTTGGTCAGCACCAGCTCGTGCCCGCCCAGCACCCACGTGCCTTTGGCGCCGAGGGCGTCCAGGGCCGCCAGCTCCTCCTCGGTGGCCGCGGCCTGCTGCTCCGTGTCGGCACCGGCCAGGGGCACCTCGGCCGTCGCGGCGGGCGCGCCGCTCTGCCACATCGCCGCCGGCGCCGCGGCCACCTCGTCGTTGGTGCGCCCGGAGATCACCGAGTGCGGGTGCTCCTCGGGGTCCCAGCCCTCGACGGCGTGGTCGTCGTGCTTGTGCACGAGCATCCACTCCTCCTTCGAGGACCCGTCGCGCGAGCGGCGCCGGACCAGCGCGAAGCGGCCGGCGAGCTTCTCGCCGTCCAGGTCGAAGTGCAGCTCCCCCGCGGCGACGGCGGCCGCCGGGTCGTCGGTCTTGGCGGGCGTCCAGGTCCCCCGGTCCCACACGATGACGTCGCCGCCGCCGTACTGGCCCTTCGGGATGACGCCCTCGAACTCGGCGTAGTCCATCGGGTGGTCCTCGGTGTGCACGGCCATGTGGCGCGCCGACGGGTCGAGGGTCGGGCCGCGGGGCACCGCCCAGCTGGCGAGCGCGCCGTCGATCTCCAGGCGGAAGTCGTAGTGCAGCCGCCGGGCCCGGTGCCGCTGCACCACGAAGATCTTCTCGCCCGGGCTGGGGTCGCCGCCGGCCGGTTCCGGGGTGGCCGCGAAGTCGCGCATGGCCTGGTACTTCGCGAGCCGGGCGGGCGACCGTGCTGCGGCGAGCTCCTCGGCGAGCTCCGGCAGCTCGATGCGGACGTCGTCGGGCTCCCGGTCGGGCCGCAGCCCCCGCCACGACGCGTGCCGCAGCCGGCCGTCGGGGGTGACGTTGCGGTACTCGACCTCGCCGACCAGTTGCGGCGCGACCCAGCGCGCGTCGCGCGAGTGCTCGCGGGGCACGGTCTCGTCGAACGGGCTGTCCGGACAGCGCAGCGGCTCGAGCCGCTCCTGCAGCGTGCGCAGCATCGCGTCGGTGAACCCGGTGCCGACGTGGCCCAGGTAGCGCAGCCGCCCCCCGCCGTCCCGGGCGCCGAGCAGCAGCGACCCCACCGTCGAGCCCCGCCGGCCGCGCCCGGGCGTCCAGCCGCCCAGCACGACCTCCTGGGTGTTCATCACCGCCGTCTTCACCCACGCCGACGACCGCCGCCCCGTCTCGTAGCGCGCGCTGCGGCGCTTGGCGACGATCCCCTCCAGCCCCTGCTTGCGGGCCACCTCGAGCACGGTCGCGGGCGGCACGTCGGTGAACGACGGCGACACCGCGACGCGGGGCCACGCGTCGGCGCCGAGCGCCTCGAGCCGCGGGCGCCGGGCGTCCCACGGCTGGTCGCGCAGGTCCTCGCCGTCGTCGACCAGCAGGTCGAACAGGTACAGCGACACCGGCACCGAGGTGATCAGCCGCTGGTTCGGCGCGCGGACGTGCATGCGCTGCTGGAGCCGCCCGAAGCTCGGGCGGCCGTGGGCGTCCATCGCGACGATCTCGCCGTCGAGCAGCAGGGAGCGCCCGTCCCCGGCGTGCGCCAGCTCCGGGTAGGAGGCGGTGACGTCGTTGCCGTTGCGGCTGGTGATCCGCACCCCGTCCGGGCCGGTCGCGAGCAGCGCGCGCACCCCGTCCCACTTGAACTCCACCGCCCAGCCCGACCCCGTCGGCGGGTCGCCCGCGACGGCGAGCATCGGGAGCACCGCCTCCACCACGTCGTCCCTCCCGCGCTCGCCGTTCCGGAGTGGAGTACTACCCGCCGCAGCTCGTCCGGCGACGCGGCGGGTGGTCTGATCCCGGACGTGTGACGCCCACCGCCACGGGAGACCATGGGCCCATGCCGCCCGAGCATCCCGTCGAGCACCCGGCGGGCGCCACCGACGACGTCGTCGCCGCGTTCGAGGACATCCCGGCCGTCCTCTGGGCCTTCGAGGGCCCGGAGCACCGGGTCGTCGCCGCCAACCGGGCCGCCCGCGCCAGCATGGGCTTCCGCCCCGGCATCGTCGGGCGCCCCATCCGTGAGGTCGCCCCCGAGCTCGACGGCCAGCAGGTGTTCGAGACCCTCGACGAGGTCTGGGCCCGCGGCGAGCCGGTGATCGGCGACGAGCGGCGCATCCTCGTCGACCGTGACGGCGACGGCCGCCTCGAGGAGGACTGGTACTCCTACACGTTCGTCCCCACCCACCACCCCGACGGCACGGTGCGCGGGATGACCGTGCACATCGCGCGGGTGACCGACGAGGTGCTGCGCCGGCGGCGAGCCGAGCTCTCGGCCGCCGAGTCCGAGGAGCGCCGGCAGGCCGCGCAGGACGTCGTGCTCACCCTGCAGCGCTCGCTGCTGCCGTCGGGGGTCCCGGTGCTGCCGCAGGCGCGCCTGGCCGCCCGCTACGTGGTGGCCGAGCGCGAGCTCGCGGCCGGCGGCGACTGGTTCGACGCGGTGCCGCTGCCCGACGGGCGGGTGGCGCTGG
>CADCTH010000249.1 GCA_902805495.1 uncultured Actinomycetospora sp. | reverse complement strand
GGCGGTCCCCCGGCGGGGGCGGCCGCCGGACCAGGCTCACGAGGCCGGAGTCGACGTTGGGCTCGGGCCAGAACACCCGCCGCCCGACGCTCCCCGCCCGGCGGACCTCGCCGTACCAGGCGAGCTTGGCCGACGGCGCCCCGTAGGCCCGCTCCCCCGGCCGCGCCGCCAGCCGCTCGGCGACCTCGGCCTGCACTATCACCAGCGCCCGGCGCAGCCCGGGCAGCACGGCGAGCAGGTGCAGCACCACGGGCACCGCGACGTTGTAGGGCAGGTTGGCGACCAGCGCGGTGGGCTCGACCGGCAGGTCCGCCGGCGCCAGGCGCAGCGCGTCGGCGGTGACCACGCGCAGGTCGGCGGCCGGGGCCCGCTCGGCGACGGTGGCCGGCAGGCGCGCGGCGAGCACCGGGTCGATCTCGACGGCGACGACGGTGGCCGCCGCCTCGAGCAGCGGCAGGGTCAGCGAGCCCAGGCCAGGCCCGACCTCGAGCACCACGTCGTCCGGGCCGACCTCGGCGCGCCGGACGATGCGCCGCACGGTGTTGGCGTCGTGGACGAAGTTCTGCCCGAGGCGCTTGGTGGGGCGCAGGTCGAGCTCCGCGGCCAGCGCCCGGACGTCCGACGCCCCGAGCAGGCGCACGGGGTCGGGCTCGCTCACCCCGTCAGTGTGGCTTACTTCTTGCCGCAGACCGGCCAGGCGCCGTAGCCGCCGCGGTCGGCGCGGACGCGCTCGGCGACGGCGATCTGCTCCTCGCGCGTGGCCTGGTGCGGCAGCGAGGCGAACTCGTCGCCGTCGTAGGCCCGCCAGGTGCTGCGGTCGAACTGCAGGCCGCCGTAGTAGCCGTTGCCGGTGTTGATCGACCAGTTGCCGCCGGCCTCGCACTGGGCGATGCGGTCCCACTTGCCGCGGCCGGCCGCCGGCGCCGTGTTCTTCGGCTTGGTGCCGCGACGCATGACACCCCCGACGGGCTGGCGGGTCACCTGCGACTCGCCGACCTGGGTGCGGCCGGTCTCCGAGCCGTTGGTCGCGTTCACCGACCAGGTGACGACCTCCTCGCCCGCGGTGCCGGCCTGCTCGACGCGGGTCTTGCCCTGCTCGAGGTCCGGGTCGTCGATCGTGCGCATCGACGGCGCGATCGGGCGGGTCTCGGTGACCTGGGTGACCGTGTTGCGGGTGACGGTGATCGTCGACCCGCCGGTGAGCGAGTCGCCGCCGGCGATCGAGTCGGTCGGGCTCAGGGCCAGGCCGTTCTGCGCGAGCAGCTCCTGGGCGTTCATCGCCGTGGTGGTCACCTGGCGCGGCGCGCCGCCCCCGTCGACGAGCGTGACCGTCTTGGGCACGCGCACGTCGAGGTTCATCCCGTTGACCGGGATCGCGGCACCCATCGGCGCCGAGGTGACGACCTGGTCGGTCGGCAGGCCGAGCTGGGCGAGCGCGTCGGCGACCGTGCGGGCCGTCGTCGTGATCGTCTGCGGGCGGCCGTCGACCATGAGGGCGACGTCGCGCGAGCGGTTGATGACGAGGTGGTCCCCGTCGGCGACCGAGGCGTTCGGGCCCGGGGCGAGCTGGTCGCCCGGGCCGAGCTCGATGTCGCCGCTCTCGAGGGCGCCGGCGACGTCCCCGGAGAAGGTGTGCACGACCTGGTCGACGCCGTCGACCGTGACCGTGACCTCCTTGTCCAGCGCGACCGCCGTGCTGCCGCCCGCGGCGACGGCCAGCAGGGCCACCGCGACGCCGCCCTTGACGGCGTTCGAGCGGCGGCGGGTGTCGGTGGTGAGGCGCTCCGGGTCGTCGAGCTCGGTGAGCCCGGCCGGTGCGGCGGCCCGCAGGTCCTCGTCGGCCTGCTCGTCGGCGAGCGCCTCGAGGTCGTTCCACTCGTCGAGGTCGGGCAGCGCGATGGCGCCGGAGGCACCGTCGGCGCGGGCCACGGGGAGCGGGCCGGTGATGTCGTCGAACCAGGCCGGCGTCCCGACGGCGGCCGTGCCGTACGCGGTGCCGTAGCCCCGCTCCGGCCCGAACTCGTGGGCGGCGTCGTAGCCGTAGTCCGACTCGTACGACTGCTCACCGGTGTACGCGGTGCCGTACCAGTCGTCGCCGGGCGTGCCGTCGACCAGCGGGAGGCCCGCGGTGTCGGACTCGCCGGTGTCGGCGTAGCGGCCGCGGGCGGTGGCGGTGTCAGCGCTCATCGGGCGTCCGCCGCGACGAGGAGGCCGACGAACGGGGAGCACGAGGAGGACATCGAGGCGAGCAGGGAGCGCACAGGCACAGGGGAGTCCACATCGGTCGTACCTCCGGGCAGGAGCCGCGCCCTGGGGAGTCGGTCAGGACCGCGGTGTGGTCCTGGCGTCCTCCCTGTGGTGGGGACCTGGGGAAGTCCTCATCACGCGGGCCTCGGGGGTGGCTCCATCCCGGCGAGTCACAGCACGGTAACGAGTTGGGTGTCGCCACCATCAAGCCGACACGACCGTGTTGCGCCGAACGGCGTCCCGGCGACGACGAGCGTGGTCACTGCGTGCGCCCTCGTTCCACGGAGCGTGAAGGTTGAGGCTGTTCGGCCAGCCGGAAGGCCCGCTGGGCGTTCTCCGCGCTGATCTGGCCCAACCGCTCCGCCGGCTCGTCACGCAGCTCCGCCAGGTCTCGCACCGTGTGGGGGACGACGTAGGGCTCGTTCGGCCGACCGCGGTACGGGTGCGGAGTCAGGAACGGCGCGTCGGTCTCGACCAGGACGAGCTCGGCGGGCATCTCCTGCGCCGCTCGCCGCAGCTCCGCGGCGCTGGCGTTGCGGAAGGTCGCGGTGCCCGAGAGCGACGCGTACCAGCCCTCGTCGGCGCACCGCCGGGCCAGCTCGGGACCGCCGGAGAAGCAGTGGAAGACGGTCACCGGCGGGGCGCCCTCGGCGTCCAGGACGTCGAGGATCGCGTCGTGGGCGTCGCGGTCGTGGATCACCAGCGGCAGGCCGGTGCGCTTCGCGAGGTCGATGTGCCAGGCGAACGCCTCGCGCTGGACGTCGAGGGGCGCGCAGTCCGCGCGCCGCGTCGTCCAGTAGTCGTCCATCCCCGACTCGCCCACCGCGACGACCCGGGGCTGCGCCGTCAGCTCCTCGATCTGCCGGCGCGCGTCCTCGGTGAGGTCGTTCGACCGCGTCGGGTGCAGGCCCACGGCGGCGAACACCCGCGGGTCGCTGTCCGCCGCCCACGCGGCCCACCGTGCGGAGTCGAGGTCGTCGGCCGTCGTGACCATCGCCGTGACACCCGCGGAGGTGGCGCGGTCGAGGACCTGGGCGAGGACCTCGGGCTCGCGGTGCCCAGAAGAGATCCTGGCCAAGCACGCGTCGAGGTGGGTGTGCGCGTCCACCACCCCGTCCCCGATCGGCTCGGGGAGGGGCGGCGGGACATTCCTGTCGCTCTTACCGCTACCCATCGGTCGCGATCGGCGCCCACGACGGCCCGGTCTCGCCCAGCGAGGGGTCGAGCTTGGCGAACAGCGGGGTCGGGCGGGCCAGCGGCCGGCCCACCGGGATCGGCGTCGACGCCCAGCGCGCCTGTTCGGAGGCGTAGTCGCCGGTGAGCACCGAGTGGCTGGTGCCGAGCTCGCCGGAGACCCCGGCGTCCTCGCGGTGCGGCTGCTAGGCCCACACCCCGGTGCCGCCGAGGGCCTCGTGCACCTTCTGCGCGGCGTGCGGCAGGAACGGCGTCAGCAGGGTGTTCGCGTCCTGCACCACCTGCAGGGCGGTGTGCAGGATCGTGTCGCGGCGCGCCGGGTCGTCCTTGCGCTTCCACGGCTCCTGGTGCGACAGGTACGCGTTGGCCTCGCCGACGATCCGCATCGCCTCGGAGATGGCCTGCTTGAACCGCGAGTGCGCGAGGTGCCCGCCGACGGTGTCGAACGCCGCCCGGGACTGCGCCAGCAGGGCCTCGTCGGCCGGGTCCGGCGACGTGGGCTCGGGCACCGCCCCGACGTTCTTGAACGCCAGCGAGACCGACCGGTTGACCAGGTTGCCCCACTCGTTGGCCAGCTCGAAGTTGGTGCGCCGGACGAACTCGTCCCAGGTGAAGTCGCTGTCCTGGTTCTCCGGGCCCGCCACCGCGATGAAGTAGCGCAGGGCGTCGGGGCCGAACTCGCGCAGGAAGTCGCCGACGTAGATGACGGTGCCGCGGCTGGTGGAGAACTTCGAGCCGCTCATCGTCAGGAACTCGGAACTGACGACCTCGGTGGGCAGGTTCAGCCGGCCGAACGACCCGACCTCGCCGCCGCGGTCGCCCTCGCCGTTGTGCCCGAGCAGGATCGCGGGCCACATCACCGAGTGGAAGGTGATGTTGTCCTTGCCCATGAAGTAGTAGGCCTCGGCGTCCGGGTCGCACCACCACTGCTTCCAGGCGTCCGGGTCGCCGGTGCGGCGCGCCCACTCGACCGACGCCGACAGGTAGCCGATCACCGCGTCGAACCAGACGTAGAACCGCTTCATCGGCTGGTCGTGCCAGCCGTCGAGCGGGATGCGCACGCCCCAGTCGAGGTCGCGGCTGATCGCCCGCGGCTTGAGGTCGTCGGCGAGGCGCTTGCTGAAGTTCAGGACGTTCGGCCGCCAGTGCGTCCGGGTGTCGAGCCACGAGCCCAGCGACTTCGAGAACGCCGGCAGGTCGAACAGCAGGTGCTCGGTCTCGACGAACTGCGGGGTCTCGCCGTTGATCCGGCTGCGCGGGTTGATCAGGTCGGCCGGGTCGAGCTGGTTGCCGCAGTTGTCGCACTGGTCGCCGCGCGCGCTCGGGTAGCCGCAGATCGGGCAGGTGCCCTCGATGTAGCGGTCGGGCAGCGTGCGTCCGGTGGACGGGCTGATCGCGCCGAGCGTCTTCTCGGTGCGCACGTAGCCGTTGTTCCACAGCGCGGTGAACAGGTCCTGGGTGACGCGGTGGTGGTTGTCGGTGCTCGTGCGGGTGAACAGGTCGTAGGACAGGCCGAGCCCGACCAGGTCGTCCTGGATCACCCGGGAGTACTTGTCGACGAGCTCGCGCGGCGTCGTG
>CADCTH010000248.1 GCA_902805495.1 uncultured Actinomycetospora sp. | reverse complement strand
CGCCGCCTCCGCGGTCTCCCGCGCGTCGCGGGCCCGCGCCCAGGCCCTCCTGCCCGGCGCCGAGATCCTCCCGCCCGACGAGGTCGTGCGCCGCGCCGACCTCGACCTGCTCGCGCTGCCCGACGACGTGCTGCCCGGCCTGGTGCGCGGGCTCGCCGCCTCGGACTGCCTGCGCCCCGGGCAGATCGTCGTCCACACCTGCGGGGCCGCCGGCGTCGGCGTGCTGGCCCCGGCCGTCGAGCACGACGTCCTGCCCATCGCCCTGCACCCCGCCATGACGATCACCGGGCGCCCCGAGGACGTCGCGCGCCTGTCCGGCGCCTGCGTCGGCGTCACCGCGCCCGAGGGGCCGCTGGAGGACGCCGAGGCCGCCTGGTTGGTCGGCGAGGCGCTGGTCGTCGAGATGGGCGCCGAGCCCGTCCGCATCCCCGAGGCCGCGCGCCCGCTCTACCACGCGGCCCTGGCCCACGGCGCGAACCACCTGGTCACGCTCGTGAGCGAGGCCGCCGACCTGCTCCGCGGCGCCGGCATCGAGCCCGCCGAGCGGGTGCTCGCGCCCCTGCTGTCCGCGGCGCTGGACAACGCCCTGCGCCACGGCGACCGCGCGCTCACGGGCCCCGTCGTCCGCGGCGACGCCGGCACGATCGCGACCCACCTGCGTCACCTCTCCGACCGCGCCCCGGACGCGGCCCCGCTCTACCGGGCCCTGGCCCGCCGCACCGCCGAGCGCGCCCGCGCCGGCGGTCTGCTCGACCCGGCCGCCGCGGACCTCGTCGTGTCCGCCCTCGCCGAGAGGCCCCGCCCGTGACCCGACCGTCCAGCCTGCGCACCCACGACCTCGTCGGGCGCGCGCGCCCGCGCTACCGCGCCGACGCGCTGACCGTGCACCGCGACCCCACCGCCCTGCGCCGGGTCACCCGCGCGCTGCGCGGCGCCGGCCGGCGCGTCAACCTCGTGCCCACGATGGGCGCCCTGCACGAGGGCCACCGCGAGCTCATGCGCCGGGCCCGCGGCGTCCCCGGCGCGACCACCGTCGTGTCGATCTTCGTCAACCCGCGCCAGTTCGCGCCGGGCGAGGACTTCGACCGCTACCCGCGGGCCTTCGAGGGCGACCTCGAGATGTGCCGCGAGGAGGGCGTCGAGCTCGTGTTCGCGCCCGAGGTCGAGGACGTGTACCCGGAGGGGTTCGCCACGTCGGTGCACCCGGGGCCGCTCGGCGACGACCTCGAGGGCGCCGTGCGCCCGGGCCACTTCGCGGGCGTGCTCACCGTCGTGGCCAAGCTCTTCGCGATCGCCGTGCCCGACGTCGCCTTCTTCGGCGAGAAGGACTACCAGCAGCTCACGCTGATCAAGCGCATGGTGCGCGACCTCGACATCGACGTGCACGTCGTCGGCGTCCCGACGGTGCGCGAGAGCGACGGGCTCGCGCTGTCGAGCCGCAACGCCTACCTCTCCGACGACGAGCGCGCCGCCGCGGTCGCCCTCTCCGCGGCGCTCGCGGCCGGCCAGTACGCCGGCGAGCAGGGCCCGGCGGGGGTGCTCGACGCCGCCCGGTCGGTGCTCGACGCCGAGCCGCGCCTGCAGCTCGACTACCTCGAGCTGCGCGACGACGAGCTCGGGCCTGCCCCCGAGATCGGTCCCGCCCGCCTGCTGGTCGCCGCCCGGGCCGGGAAGACCCGCCTGATCGACAACGTGGCCGTGTCCCTGGTGAGGAGAGTCGACTGACGTGCAGCGCACCATGCTGAAGTCCAAGATCCATCGCGCGACGGTGACGGACGCGAACCTGCACTACGTGGGCTCGGTGACCGTCGACGAGGACCTCATGCGGGCCGCGGACCTGCTGCCCGGCGAGCAGGTCGCCATCGTCGACGTCACCAACGGCGCCCGCCTCGAGACCTACGTGATCACCGGGCCCGCCGGGTCCGGGGTCATCGGGATCAACGGCGCCGCCGCACACCTCGTCGCGCCCGGCGACCTCGTCATCCTCATCTCCTACGGCGTCATGGACGACGCCGAGGCGCGCACGTACCAGCCGCGCGTGGTGTTCGTCGACGAGTCCAACCGAGTGCTCGACCGCGGCGTCGACCCGGCCGGCGTCCCCGACGACGCGCCGCCGACCTCGCTGCTGCGCCCGGGCACCGAGGCCCGTCCCGTGGCGCCCCGCGAGACCCGCCGCGCCGTGGCCGGTCCGGCCATGACCACCGTCGGCGGGTGGGGTGCCGAGCCGCCGCGTCGCGACGCCCACGCCGCGGCGGAGACCACCGACGCCCGGCGCCTCGACGCCCTGCTCTCCGCGGACCACTGAGCCGCGGGGTGGGCCGGTAGGGGGAGCTCACCGTGCTGCTCTGCGTCGACGTCGGCAACACCCAGACCGCGCTGGCCCTCTACCCCGACGAGGGGGACGGGCCCGCGGTCTGGGACGCGCGGATGCGCACCGAGCCGCGCGCCACCGGCGACGAGCTGGCCCTGCTCGTGCGGGGCCTGCTCGGCACCCGGGTGGGCGACGTGAGCGCCGTGGCGGCGCTGTCGAACGTCCCCGCCCTCCTGCGCGAGATGCGGGGCATGGTGGCGCGGCACTTCGCGGGGCTCGACCACCTGCTCGTCGAGCCCGGGGTGCGCACCGGCGTGCCGCTGCTCGTCGACAATCCCAAGGAGGTCGGCGCCGACCGCGTCGTGCAGGCCCTCGCCGCGTACGAGCGCAACGGCGGGCCGTGCGTGATCGTCACGTTCGGGACCTCGACGACGGTGGACGGGGTGTCGGCGCGCGGCGAGCTGCTCGGCGGCGCGATCGCGGCGGGCGTCGCCGTGTCCGCCGAGGCGCTCGCGGTGCGTGCGGCGGCGCTGCGCCCGGTCGAGCTCGTGGTGCCCCGCGCCGTACTCGGGCGCAACACCGTCGAGAGCATGCAGGCCGGGCTCGTGCTCGGCGCCGCGGCGCAGGTCGACGGCCTCGTGGCCCGCGCGTCCCGGGAGATCGCCGAGCGCGATCCCGAGGGCCGGGCGCCCGTGGCCGTGGTCGCCTCCGGGGGCCTGGCGCCGCTCGTGGTCGACGAGTGCGCCACCGTCACCCACCACGTCCCGGACCTGACGCTGCTCGGTCTGCGCTCGGTGCACCGGCGCCGCCAGGAGCGCCGCGACGACCGGGCGGCCCGGCGGGGCGCGCGGGCCTGATCGCCGGGAGGGCACAGGGAGCTCTGGCGCTCACCCGGTCCGACCGAGTACGACCGAGGGGCGTCCCCGCGGCGTGCCACGCGGCGAGGGCGGCCCCGCACGTCGAAGACCGTCCACCCCCGGCGGTGAAGGAGCCGACGATGACCGATCCGTCCACGACCCTGCGCGAGCTGACGGGCCTGCCGGCCACGCCGGCCAGCCTGCGCGACTCCGCACTCGTGATGATCGACCTGCAGAACACCTACACGCGCGGCGTCATGGCCCTCGAGGACGTCGAGCCCGCGATCGACGAGGCCGCGGCGCTGCTGGAGCGGGCGCGCAGCGCGGGCATCCCGATCGTCCACGTGCAGCACGACGCCGGCGAGGGCACGCCCTACGACGTGCGCGGCGAGAGCGGCGCGATCGTCGACCGGGTCGCGCCCCGCGAGGGCGAGCACCGGATCGTCAAGAACTTCCCGAACTCCTTCGTGGGGACCGATCTGGAGGAACACCTGCGTGGCCGATCGGCGCAGAATCTCGTGCTCGCCGGGTTCATGACGCACATGTGCGTGAACTCCACCGCGCGCGCCGCGTTCAACGCCGGTTTCGCGTCGACGGTCGTGGCCGCGGCCACCGCGACGCGCGCACTCCCGGGACCCGACGGGACGGTCTCCGCATCGGCACTGCAGAGCGCGAGCCTCGCCGCCCTGTCCGACATGTTTGCGGTCGTCGTGCCCGACTCGCGCGCGGTCCCGGACTGACCCGCAATTCACGCGTCCGGTGCGGCGCGGCGAACGTCACTCGACAAACGACACGCCGCGGAAATAGGGTCCGGCCACCATTTTTCTTCGGTCGAGATCCCGGGAGGTCGCGCGATGGCGCAGAAAGTCGTGGTGTCCCTGGTCGACGACCTGGACTCCTCGGAGGCCGACGAGACCGTCGAGTTCGGCATCGACGGTGCCACGTACGAGATCGACCTCTCGGAGACGAACGCCGCCGCGCTGCGCGACGTCCTCGCCGACTACGTCGCCCACGCCCGCCGCAGCGGTGGGCGTCGCAAATCCGCGGCGGCGGCCACGGCGGCGTCCCCGCGACGTAGCAGCGGTGGCGGGCGCGCCGCGGTCGACCGTGAGCAGAACCAGGCGATCCGCGAGTGGGCCCGCAAGCAGGGCATGACGGTCTCCGAGCGCGGCCGCATCCCCAGCGAGGTCTCCGAGGCCTACCACAAGGCGCACTAGCCGGCGGCGAACGCGGCGAGGGCCGCGCGGTCCACCGTGACGCGGCGACCGCCGGGCTGCACCGTCAGCAGCCCGCGGTCGGCCGGCCCGCGCAGGGCGGTGTTCAGCGTCTGCCGCGCGATGCCCAGACGCTGGGCGAGCAGGGTCTGCGGGCCCCCGAAGTCGACGACGTCGCGCCCGGCCGCGAGCTCGAGGAGGAGCCCGGCGACGCGGCGGTCGACGGGGCGCCGCAGCCCGCTGCGGCGCGGTTCTGCAGGCCGACGATCCGCACGAGGTCCCGCGCGACGGCCAGGAGCGTGTCGGGGCTCGTCCGCAGCGCCCGGAGCGCGGCCGCCGCCGGGACGACGACGACCGTCGAGTCGCGGACGGCCACCGCGTCCTCGGTGCGGGGCGCGGGCCGGACGACCCTCGAAGTAGCCGCGTGCCCCTCCGCGGCGACACCGAGGTCGATGACGTCGCCCGCCACCGAGGTGAGGCGCGCGACGACGGCGCCCCGGTGCAGCACGAACATGGCGTCGCCCGGGCCGCCCTCGAGGAAGATCGGTTCGCCCGCGGCGTCGGTGCTCCGCGCGCCGATCCCGTCCCCGCCACCGACGGCCGCGTTCACCTGGCCTACGAGCTGCAGATCAGCAACATCCTGGCCTCGCCGGCCACGGTCGACGCGGT
>CADCTH010000247.1 GCA_902805495.1 uncultured Actinomycetospora sp. | reverse complement strand
GTCCGGATCGGGTGGCCCGGCGGGATCTCGACGAGGACGATCGCGCGGCCGTCGGGGTCGGCGATCCAGCACTCGTCGAGGCCCCAGAACTCGCGGCGCGGCTCGCGGGTGATCACCACGCCCCGGTCCCGGAGCTCGGCGACGGCGTCGGGCAGCGAGCGCACCTGCAGCCACAGCGCGTCGTCGCCCACGCTCACCGCCCCGGCCTTCGACAGCTCCAGGTAGCCGGTGCCGAGGAAGAACACGACGCCGCCCGGGAACTCGCGGGCCACGGCGAGCCCCAGGGCGTCGGCGTAGAACGACCGGGAGACCTCCCAGTCGCGCGGGCGCACGAGGATGCGGCTGGACAGGACCTCCACGGGCGTTCCCTCCGTCTCGTCTGGCCCGGCGGCGTGGTTGACCGGGGCGCGGCCGGGGGAGCCGTCCGGGTGACGCACCCCGAGCCCGACCCGCGACGCTGGCGCGCCCTGGCGGTGTGCCTCATCGCCGGGTTCATGACGCTGCTCGACGTCAGCATCGTCAACGTCGCCCTGCCCGCCATGCAGCGGGGGGTCGGCGCCTCGGCGGCGGAGCTGTCGTGGGTCGTGTCCGGCTATGCGCTGACCTTCGGCCTCGTGCTCGTCGCGTCCGGGCGACTGGGCGACGACCGCGGCCGCAAGAAGATGTTCGTCATCGCGCTGGCGCTGTTCACGCTGACCAGCGCCGCGGCGGGGATCGCGCCGAACGCCGAGACGCTCGTCGCCGCCCGCCTGCTCCAGGGGGCGGCCGGCGGGATGCTCAACCCGCAGGTCATCGGCTTCATCCAGCAGCTGTTCCAGGGGCGCGAGCGCGGGCGGGCGTTCGGCCTGTTCGGTGCCGCGATCGGCATCTCGACCGCGATCGGGCCCCTGCTCGGCGGCCTGCTGCTGGAGTGGGGCGGCGAGGCCGACGGCTGGCGCTGGGTGTTCTACGTCAACGTGCCGATCGGTGTGCTCGCGCTCGTGCTCGGCGCCCGGCTGCTGCCCCGCGACACCGCGAACGAGGGCGAGCGCCAGCCCCTCGACGTCGTCGGGGCGCTGCTGCTCGGCGGCGCCGTGGTCGCGCTGATGGTGCCGCTCGTGCTCTCCGAGGGCGATCCGGCCAGCGCGCCCTGGTGGCTGCTCGCGGTGTCCGCCGTCCTGCTCGTGCTCTTCGTGTTCTGGGAGCGCCGCGCACGCCGCGCCCACGGGCACCCGCTGGTCGACTTCGCCCTGCTGCGCACCCGCAGCTACGCCCTGGGCAGCTCGCTGGGCCTGCTCTACTTCGCCGGCTTCACCGCGATCTTCTTCGTCATCACGCTGTTCCTGCAGAACGGCCGCGGCTACACCCCGCTCCAGGCCGGGCTGGCGCTGACGCCCTTCGCGCTCGGCTCCGCGGTGACCTCGGCGATCGGCGGGCGGCTCGTCTCCCGGCTGGGCAAGCCGCTCGTGGTCGGCGGCCTCCTCGCCGTCGCCGTCGGGCTGGTCGCCGTCGACGTCGTCCTGCGCCTCGACCCGCAGCAGGTCGGCTGGGCGATCGCCGGACCGCTGCTCGTCGCCGGCCTCGGCAGCGGGTTCGTCATCGCGCCCAACCAGACCCTCGCGCTCGAGGAGGTCCCCACCCGCGAGGGCGGCACCGCCGCGGGCGTGCTGCAGACCGGCCAGCGGGTCGGGTCGGCGATCGGCATCTCCGCGGTCGGCGCCGTGTTCTTCGGCCAGCTCGCCTCCACCGGCGGCGACTGGGCGCGGGCCATCAGCCTCGGGCTGGTCGGCGCGGTCGTGTTCGTCGTCCTGGCGCTGGCGCTGGGCGTCGTCGACCTGCTCGCCGACCGGCGGCGGGCCCGGCGCAGCACCCCGGACAGCACCCCGGACAGCACCCCGGACAGCACCCCGGACAGCACCGACGACGCCACCCGCACTCCGGTGGAGAGCCCGGCGCGTTGACCCGTCCGACCGGGGGTACTGAGCCCTCTGAGAGCACGCCGTCGGCGGCGCGCGGTGAGGAGACGGTCATGGCGCAGGAGGACAAGGTCGACAACAAGGTCCAGGAGATCAAGGGCAAGGTCAAGGAAGGTGTCGGCCGGGCCGTCGGCAACGAGCGCCTCGAGGCCGAGGGCAAGAAGGACCAGGCCGTCGGCAACCTCAAGAACGCCGGCGAGAAGGTCAAGGACGCGTTCCGCGACTGAGACGCGCCGCGTCGCCCCGCTACAGCCGCCGCAGCGGCGGCGGGGCGACGTGGTCGTCCCCGGCCAGCGACGCCTGCGCGGGCGACCGCGCGAGCAGCACGACACCGCCGAGCGCGAGCACGAGCCCCACCACGAAGGCCGGCGTCCATCCCGGGCGGATGCTGTCGCCCAGCCAGATCAGCCCGATGAAGCCGGGCGCGAGGGTCTCGGTGACCGCGAGCACCGCCACCACCGGCCCGACGGCGGCGCCCTTCCCGAGCGCGACCGTGTAGGTCCCGAGGCCCAGCACCGCGAAGCCGAGCAGCGCCCAGACCGCCGGGTCGGCGAGCGCCTGGCCCGCCATGTCCCCGAGCGATCCGCCCAGGTCGACCAGCCGCACGGCCACCGCCGTGCCCCCGAACGCCAGCCCGGCGACGAACGAGATCAGCGCCGCCCGGTGGCTCTTGACCGCCACGGGGACGCCGACGGCCGCCAGCACCACGAACGTCGCCACCAGGGCCACGAGCGCCCCGGTCGTCGGGACGAGCGGCTCGTCGTCGACGCTCGCGCTGGCCACCAGCAGCGCGAGCCCGAGCACGTTCGCCCCCGCCGCGACCAGGTCGAGGCGGCGCAGCGGCGTGTCGAACACCCAGTGCGACGCCACCACCGTGATGCCGACCTGGCCGGCCACGATCGCCTGCACCGCCACGATCGGCATGAACCGCAGCGCGAGCACGGTGAGCACCCAGCCGCCGATGTCCAGGGCGAGGCCCCCGAGGTACATCGGGTGCAGGACGATGGTCGCCGGCCGGCTCGCGCGCCGGGCGGCGCTCGCCTCGAGCAGGGCCGCGCCGGCGTTGGCCCCCGCCGCGGCGAGGGCGGCGAGGAGCCCCAGGAGGAGCACGCCCCCAGTCTGCCTTGGGATGATCGGGGCTCGGCGGCGTCGCACCGGCGCGTCGGTCCCGCACACGAGGAGGATCCGTGGCCCTCGACGCCACCGCCGTGTCGTTGCTGGTCCTCGGCGTGCTCATCGTGCTCGCCGCGGTGGCCGACCGCCTCGCCGGCGGCGCCCGCCCGGCCGTGCCGGGCGCGCTGCGCGACACCGCCGCCGTGGGCGTGCTCGTCGCGGCGGCCGGCGCGGTGTTCGCGCTGGTCGCGACGGACGAGGCGCTCGCCGCCGCCGACTCGCCCGTGCTGGGGTGGGTGCTCGCCCACCGCACGCCGGGGGTGACCACGACGGCCGAGGTCGTCTCCCTGGTCGGCGGGACGGCCGGCACCGGTGGCCTCGCCGTCGTCTCGGCCGTGGTGCTGTTCGCCCGGGGCCACCGGCGCACCGCGGTGATCTGGATGGCCGGCGTCGCGGTGGGCGCGCTGACGATCCGCCTGGTCAAGCTCGCCGTCGAGCGCCCGCGCCCGCCCGAGGCCCTCCGGCTGGCCGAGGAGACCACCGCGTCGCTGCCCTCGGGTCACGCGCTGATGTCGGCGCTCGGGCTGACGCTGACCGCGGCGGCGGTGATCGCGCTGTCGGTCGGTACCCCGCGGGCGGCCGCGATCCGCGCGACGGCCATCGCGCTGGCCGTCCTGGCCGCGCTGGCGATCGGGGCGAGCCGGGTCTACCTCGGCGTGCACTGGACCACCGACGTCACCGTCGGCTGGCTGCTCGGCGTCGCGCTGGCCACGACGTGCCTCACGCTTGCGCGGGTGCTCGACGCGCGCGCCCGTCTCGGCGACGCCCCCGACCACGAGCCGGTCACTCCGTCGCGCGGTCGGGGGACACCCGACCGAGTGATCGACGGGCCCTGATCTCACCTTCCGCCGTCCGATTGCTCCGTCCGAGAGGACCTGCCTACGCTCTCCTCGTCCGCGCGGGTGAACGAGGTGGAGCCGTGGTTGCCGTACCGCTGCTCGTGCTGGGCTCCCGGTTCTCGGGGCTCGTCACCGCGCTCTTCCTCGCCCACCAGGGTTTCCCCGTGCACGTCCTCGAGCGCGACCTGCCCGAGGACGTCGACCCCGGCCTCGCCGTGCTCACCCCCGCCGCGCTGCGCGAGCTCGCCGCCCTGGGCCTCGCCGACGCCCTGATCGCCGCCGCCTGGGAGCCGCCGCGCCTCGCGCACGCCGACGCCGGGAGCGGCACGGTCGAGCGGGTGGCCGAGCTCGGCGCCGCCGTCCGGGCCCGCTACGGGCGGCCCTACGTGCTCGTCCCGCACGCCGTGCTCCGGGCGGCGCTCGTGGCCGCGTGCTCGGCCGACGAGATGGTCACCGTCGAGTGGGGACGCCGTGTCGCCGCGGTCGACGACCTCGGCGACGCCGTGGTCGTCACCGACGAGGCCGGCGCCCGCTACCGCGCCGAGGCGCTCGTCGGCGCCGACGGCCGCGCCGGCCGCGTGCGCGTCCACCTCGGCGGCGGCCACGCCGCGTCCGGTCCGTACCTGCTGCACCGGGCGCCCGGGCCCGCGCCGCCCGACGACCTGTTGCTGCTCTGGTCGTCGCCGT
>CADCTH010000246.1 GCA_902805495.1 uncultured Actinomycetospora sp. | reverse complement strand
TGAGCCGCCTCGGCGGTTCAGACCGAGGCGACGTCGAACTCGCCGGCGAGCACGCCGTCGCGGAACGCCGTCCACTCGTCCGCGCGGAAGTGCAGCTCCGCGCCCGAGGACGTCTCGACGACGGTGCGCCCGCCGTCGGGCCGCGCGGCGACCTCGACCGCGCCGTTCGCGGACGCGGCGTCCCGGGCGACCTCGTCGAGGAACGCCGACCACGCCGGGCCGTCGAGGTGCACGACCGGGCCGTGGCCGTGCTGCTTGGTGTCGCGCAGGTAGGTGGCGCCGTCGGCCTCGAGGACCTCGACGCAGCTCGCGCCGTTGGAGCTGTAGCTGGAGGTCCGCCAACCGCGGACCGTGCGGGGGGTCGTGCCGTCGTCCATGGCCGAGTCTCCTTGCACCGGGGGAGCGGGGGACGCGCGCGACGCCGGGGCTCGTCGCGACGCGGGCCCGTCACCGGCCCAGCGCCGCCCTCCGGGCACGGATGACCTCCTGGGAGGCGTCCTCCGGCAGCGCCGCGTCGCGGAGTCTTGCAGCGGCCGTGCGGTATCCGCCAATCCGGTCGGGATCCTGGACGTAGACGGCCCCGTCCTGGAACTCCACGTAACCGATCGACCGCGCAGCGTCGAAATCGAGCAGCGTGAACTCGCCGTCGAGCCCGTCGTGCACCGCGACGGCGAGCGGCATCACCCGGATGCTGACGGTGTCGAGGGCCGAGAGGGCGAGCAGGTGGTCCATCTGCTCGGCCATCACCGCGGGCCCGCCGACGAGGCGGTCGAGGATCGTCTCCTCGATGACGGCCTCGTAGCGCAGCGGCCGCACGGGGTCGTGCAGGCGCTGCTGGCGCGCGAGGCGCAGCGCGACGACCCGTTCGACGTCGACCACCCGGACGCGCAGGGCGTCCGCCAGGAGCGCGGTCGCGTAGGCGCGGGTCTGCAGCAGGCCGTGGAGCAGCAGCGGTTCGTAGGCGAACGACGCCGACGCGAGGCCCTCGAGCCCGACGAACGTGCGCAGCCAGTCGGGCACGACGTCCGCGAACGGCGCCCACCAGGTGCCGCGGTCCGCGGCCGAGGCCAGCGAGGAGAGGCGGTCGACGTCGCCGGGATCGGCGCCGTAGGAGCGCAGCAGCCGCACGACCTCGTCCGGGCGCTGCTGGTTCTTGCCCTGTTCGAGATAATTGATCTTCGCGTGCGTGCAGTCGAGGACGCGGGCGGCGGCGCTCTGCGTGTGGCCGGCCTGCTCGCGGGCGGCACGCAGCTCGTGCCCGATCAGCCAGCGCAGGGCGCTCGGGTCGTTCCTCTCGGGTGCGCTGCGGTCCACCCGCCGGTCCTCCGCCAGCCCGCCGGCACCGCCGGTCGGCCCCGGTCGACCCAGGGTAGCCAGCCGCCGCGCCACGAAGCGGTGAACTACGCTCGTCCCTACATGTAACAGGACGGGTGACCGGGGGGACCGCGATGGCGATCGAGCGTTCCGTGGGAGCCGCCGGCGGGCCGCTGCCCGCGCCCCCCGCCGACGGCCCGTGGGTCCTCCCGCCCGAGCCCGCCCGCGGCACGATGACCACCACGGCGACGGGGCACCGGGCGACGCTCTCCCACTGCCGCTGCGGGCTGCCGGCCGGCGGCGAGGGCGACGACGTCGCGGTCGACGCCGAGCCCGCCGACGTCGCCGCGGTGACCGTGCTCGGCCAGGTGCCCAGTGTCGCGCGCTGGGACCGCGGCGCCGACGGCCTCTGGCACCCCGCCCGCACGCGCTACCAGGCGCCGGGCCCGCCGCTGCCCTGGCGCGCGCTCGGGGTGTGCGCCGAGCACCGGCGCCACCGCATGGTCCCGGTGGCCGCCACCCGCTGGTGAGGACACCCGCGCCGGAGATCGCGGGACAGCGCGACGGAGGAGCGCTGGCGTGCGGATCTCCTTGGCGCGACTAACTGTGCCGGCGGAACAGGGGGGCGCGGCCCGGCGGCTGCTCGACCTCGCCGACGTGGGGCGCGGGCGGGACGGCGAGGGTCACCGGCTCGTCGACCGACACCTTGAGGTCCTCGTCGTGGTGGCGCAGCGCCAGGTCGTCGCCGTGCTCGAGGGTGTAGGTGACCTCGGTGCCCGTCACCGCGAGGTGCAGTGAGCGCCCGCGCCACTGCACGCGGAAGCGCAGCCCCGAGAGGGCCTCGGGCAGCCGGGGGGCGAAGGTCAGCCCGCCGTCGTGGGTGCGCATGCCCCCGAGACCCATGACCACCGCCGTCCAGGCGCTGCCGAGCGCCGCGAGGTGCACGCCGTCGCGGACGTTGTGCTCGAGGTCGGCCAGGTCCATCTGCGCGGATTCGCAGAGGTAGTCGTAGGCGAGGTCGAGGTGTCCGGTCTCGGCGGCCATGACGGCGAGCGTGCCGGGGGAGAGCGACGAGTCCCGGACGGTGATGCGCTCGTAGTAGACGAAGTTGTCGTGCTTCTGCCGCGCGGTGAACGCGTCCGGGCACTGCACCATCGCCAGCACGAGGTCGGGCTGCTTGACGACCTGCTTGCGGTAGAGGTCGAAGTACGGGTAGTTGAGCAGCAGCGGGTAGGCCGTCTCGGGCGTGCGCTCGAAGTTCCACACCGCGTGGCGGGTGAAGCCCTCGCTCTGCTGGTGGACGCCCAGGGCCTCGTCGTAGGGGATCACCATCGCCGACGCCGCCGAGCGCCAGCTCGCGATCTCCTCGGGGCTGACGTGCAGCCGCTCGGCCTCCCGCGGCCAGCGCACCGCCGCGTCGGCGGCGCCGCGCAGGTTCTTCTGCGCCATGAGGTTGGTGTAGACGTTGTTGTCGGCCACCGCGGAGTACTCGTCCGGGCCCGTGACGCCGTCGATGCGGAACGCGCTGTCGCTGTCGTGGTGGCCCAGGGAGCGCCACAGCCGCGCGGTAGCGACGAGGAGGTCGACGCCGACCTCGCGCTCGAACTCCTTGTCGTCCGTGGCCGAGACGTAGCGCATGACGGCGTCGGCGATGTCGGCGTTGACGTGGAACGCCGCGGTGCCCGCGGGCCAGTAGCCCGAGCACTCCTCGCCGCGGATCGTGCGCCACGCGAACGCGGCGCCGTCGAGACCCAGCTGCTCGGCGTGCGCGTAGGCGATGTCCAGGGTCGAGTGCCGCCAGCGCAGGGCGTCGGCGGCGGCGCGGGGCTGCGTGTACATGAACACGGGCAGCACGAAGGTCTCGCCGTCCCAGAACGAGTGCCCGTCGTAGCCCTGACCGGTGAGCCCCTTGGCGCCGATCGCCCGCTTCTCGGCGCGGGCTCCGGCCTGCAGCACCTGGAACAGGCAGAAGCGCAGCGCCTGCTGCAGCCGCGGGTCGCCGTCGATCTCGAGGTCGGCCTTCGCCCAGAAGTCGGCGAGGTACTCGCGCTGCGCGGCGACGAGGCCGTCCCAGCCGGTGTAGACCGAGGCGTCGAGCGCGGCCTCGACCTGGTCGACGATCGCGGGCTGGGAGCGCTGGCTCGACCAGCCGTAGGCCATGTACTTCACGACGCGCAGGCTCTCGCCGGGCTTCAGCCGGGTGATCACCGTCGTGCGCCCGACGTTGTTGGAGCACGAGCTGGTGACCTGCGCGTCGTCCGGCCCGAACACCTGGTGCTCCATCGCGGCGCCGACCCGCAGCTCGGAGCGCCGCGTCTGGTGGGTCATGCGGGCGCCGTGGCTGGAGTTCGAGTGGTGCTCGGGCACCAGCACGTTCTGCAGCGCCGCCGCGACCCGCGGGTCGCCCTCGATGACGGGCATCTGCTCGTTGGCGAAGAGCTCGGACTGGATGACCAGCAGCGCCGAGGAGCCCGCGTCCTCGGGCACCGCGACCTCGTAGGAGATCGCCGCCACCGAGCGCTGCGAGAACGACACGAGCCGCTCGGAGGTCACCGTCACCCGCTGGCCGTTGGGGGAGACCCAGTCGACGTGGCGGGTCAGGGTGCCCGCGCGCATGTCGAGCGTGCGGTGGTGCTCGAGCACCTGGCCGTAGCGCACGTCGAGCGGCTCGTCGTCGACGAGGACGCGGATGAGCTTGCCGTTGGGGACGTTGACCAGCGTCTGGCCCTCCTCGGGGTAGCCGAACCCCCCTTCGGCGTGCGGTAGCGGCCGGGACTCGAAGAACGAGTTGAGGTACGTCCCGGGCATCGCGTGCGGCTCCCCCTCGTCGAGGTTGCCGCGCATGCCCACGTGCCCGTTGGCCAGAGCGAACAGCGACTCGGTCTGGGGCAGGGCGTCGAGGTCGACGTGCGCCTCGTGCACCGTCCAGGGGTCCACGCGGAAGGCGTTGGTGATCACGGGGGCTCCTCGTCACGGGACGCGCGCACACCGGCGCCCACAGGTCCGCGGCCGTCGTCGGATTCCCGCGGAGGTCGGCGGGAGCGTAACCGGCTCTCACGGTGCCACCGTCCGCGCGTGCTTACGGTGGACCCATGGCCGCACGCGTCCGCATCCCGCGCACCGAGCTCGACGTCCATCCCCTGTGCCTGGGCGGCAACGTGTTCGGCTGGACCGCCGACGCCGAGACCTCCCACGCCGTGCTCGACGCCTACCTCGCCGCCGGCGGCGACTTCGTCGACACCGCCGACTCGTACACCTGGCGGGTGGAGGGCAACTCCGGCGGCGACTCCGAGCGGGTGCTGGGCGACCGGCTGGCCGCCCGCGGGGTGCGCGACCGGGTGGTGGTCGCCACCAAGGTCGGCTCGTGGCCCGAGCGCCCCGGGCTGGCGCCGGACAACCTGCGGGCGGCGTGCGACGACTCGCTGCGGCGCCTGCGCACCGACCACATCGACCTCTACTACGCCCACCGCGACGACCCGGACACCCCGGTCGAGGACACGCTCGGCGCGTTCGACGAGCTGGTGCGTGCCGGGAAGATCCGGTACGTGGGCCTGTCGAACTACTCGGCGGAGCGCCTGACCTCGGTGCTCACGGTGGCCGAGCAGCACGGGCTCGTGCGGCCCGTGGCGCTGCAGCCGCACTACAACCTGGTCGAGCGCGCGGTGTACGAGGACGAGCTCGCCGAGGTCGCGTCGTCGGCCGACCTCGGCGTCATGCCGTACTTCGCGTTGGCCAAGGGGTTCCTCACCGGCAAGTACCGCCCGGGTGACGCGCCGCCCGACACGAGCGGCCCGATGGCCTCGGCGCGCGCCGGCGGCGCGGTGGCCTACCTCGACGACCGCGGCGCGCGCGTGCTCGCCGCCCTCGACGAGGTCGCGGCCGCG
>CADCTH010000245.1 GCA_902805495.1 uncultured Actinomycetospora sp. | reverse complement strand
GTGCCGCTGGCCGTCGTGCTGGTGTGGGCGGGCGTCGCCGGGACGTCGCTGCGCCCGCCCTACGACGGCATCGGGCCGGGCGGCATCGCCGACGAGCGCGGCTTCTACACCGAGCTGCTGGCCGACGAGAACCCGCTGACCGCCGACGACTACCGCCGCCACCCCCACCTGCCCGCGGGCGTCGCGGCGATCGCGCGGGCGGACGGGCCGGTGCTCGCGGTGCGGGCGCCCGGCGACGGCCCGGCGGGCCCGGAGTGGCAGCTCATCCCGCTGCGCCCCGGCGAGCCCAGCGGGCTGGTGTTCCTCAACCTCGGCGTGGCCGGCGCGCTCGCCCCGCTCGACGTGCGCGTGTCGGACACCGTGGGCCTCGTCGACCCGCTGGCCGCGCACTCCTCGATCGTCCCGTTCGGCCGCGTGGGCCACGACAAGTCCCTGCCCACCGCGTGGGACGTGGCCGCGGGCGGCGGCACCCCGCCCGACGACCGCGCCGCGAGCCCCGGGGACGTCGCCGCGGCGGCCCGGGCCCTGCAGTGCCCGGCCCTGCGCGAGCTCGACGCCTCGGTCCGCGCGCCGATGACCCCGGAGCGCTTCTGGGCCAACCTCACCGGCGCCTGGGACCGCACGGCCCTGCGCATCCCCCGCGACCCGGTCCTGGCGGAGCTCGCCTGCTCGTCACCCCGGTAGCAGCGAACGGCCTGTTCGCTGCTTCTACGCGCACGAACTCCCCGTTCGCGTCGGACCCCGGTGATCCGCGAGGATGCCAGGCGTGCAGCTGATCACCGTCGACGGTCACGCCCCGCAGGTCGACCCGAGCGCGTGGATCGCGCCCGGCGCCGTCGTCGCCGGCCGCGTGACCATCGGGCGCGAGTCGGGCGTCTGGTACACGACGGTCGTGCGCGCCGACATGGAGTCGGTGACGCTGGGGGAGGGGTCGAACCTCCAGGACGGCACCGTCGTCCACGCCGACCCCGGCTTCCCGGCGGTCATCGGCGACGGCGTCAGCGTCGGGCACCGCGTGGTGCTCCACGGCTGCACGGTCGAGGAGGGATGCCTGATCGGCATGGGCGCGGTGGTGCTCAACGGCGCGACGATCGGGGCCGGGTCGCTGGTCGCGGCCGGTACGGTCGTGACCCAGGGCGCCACGATCCCGCCCGGGTCCCTCGTGGCCGGCGTCCCGGGGAAGGTCCGGCGCGAGCTCACCGAGGACGAGCTCGCGGCGAACCGGGCCAACGCCGAGGCCTACCGCTACCTCCTCGGCCTGCACCGCGACGCCACCTCGGGGGACGACGCCACCGGCTGAGCAGGAGGCCGACCCGATGCAGTTCACCGTCACCGACGACGACACCGCCCTGGCCCTGGGCAGCGGCGACATCCCGGTCCTGGGCACGCCCCGACTGGTCGCCTGGCTCGAGGCGGCGACGGTGGCCGAGGCCGCGCCGCGTCTCGCCCCCGGCCAGACCACCGTCGGCGCCGCGATCCGCGTCCGGCACCGCCGTCCGACCCCGGTGGGCGGCACCGTCGACGTGTTCGCGTCGCTCACCACGGATGGCGACCGGCTCACCTTCGACGTCAGCGCCGTCGACGGGGACGGCCACTACGTCGCCGATGGCGAGATCGACCGCGTCGTCGTCGACCGGGCCGCCTTCGGCGCCGCCTCGTGAGCGCTCGCCCGTGCCGGGCCTTCGTGGTCCGCCCCGGCGCGGGAGCGGCCGCGTCCTAGACTGACGGCATGGCGGGGCGGATCCGGGACGCGGACATCGCCGAGGTGCGCGACCGCAACCGGGTCGACGAGGTGATCGGCGAGTACGTGGCGCTGCGCCGGGCCAGCGCCGGGTCGGTCAAGGGCCTCTGCCCCTTCCACGACGAGAAGACGCCGTCGTTCAACGTGCGCCCGACGCACGGCACCTACCACTGCTTCGGCTGCGGCGAGGGCGGCAGCGTCATCGACTTCGTCATGAAGATCGAGCAGCTGGGTTTCGTCGAGGCCGTGGAGAAGCTCGCCGACCGGGTCGGGATCCAGCTGACCTACGAGGGCGGCGGATCCAGCGTCCAGAAGGACCGCGGCACCCGCACCCGCCTGCTGGCCGCGAACAAGGAGGCCGCGGCGTTCTACGCCGCGCAGCTGCGGACGCCGGGCGAGGCGCAGCGCGCGCGGGAGTTCCTCGCCGAGCGCGGCTTCGACCAGGCCGCCGCCGAGGACTTCGGCTGCGGCTTCGCGCCGTCGGGCTGGGACCAGCTGACCAAGCACCTGCTGGCCAAGGGCTACAGCCTCGACGAGCTGGAGAAGGCCGGGCTCGCGCGCCCCGGCGCCCGCGGCTACATCGACCGCTTCCACCGCCGCCTGCTCTGGCCCATCCGCGACCTCGGCGGCGACGTGGTCGGGTTCGGGGCCCGGCGGCTGTTCGACGACGACAAGATCGAGGCCAAGTACCTCAACACCCCCGAGACGCCCGTGTACCACAAGTCCAAGGTCCTGTTCGGGCTGGACAGGGCGAAGCGGGACATCGCGAAGACCCGCCAGGCCGTGATCGTCGAGGGCTACACCGACGTCATGGCCATGCACCTCGCGGGCGTGCCCACCGCCGTCGCCAGCTGCGGCACCGCGTTCGGCGACGACCACGTCGCCGTGCTGCGCCGCCTGCTCATGGACGACTCGTTCGACCGCGGCGAGGTCATCTACGTCTTCGACGGCGACGCCGCCGGGCAGGCCGCCGCGATCAAGGCGTTCGAGGGCGACCAGCAGTTCGCCGCGCAGACCTACATCGCCACGGCGGCCGACGGCATGGACCCCTGCGAGCTGCGCCAGACCTCCGGCGACGTCGCGGTGCGCGACCTCGTCGCCCGCCGCCAGCCGCTGTTCGCGTTCGCCATCCGCACGATCCTCGCCGAGCACGACCTCGCCTCCGTCGAGGGCCAGACCGCTGCGCTGCAGCGCACCGTCCCGCTCGTGGCCCGGATCCGGCGCGAGGACCTGCGCGACGGCTACGCCCGCCGCCTCGCGGGGTGGACGGGGTGGCCCGACGAGAACACCGTGGTCCGGCGCGTGCGCGAGACCGCCGGCGCCCCGGTGGACGCGCCCGCGCGCCGCGACCGCCGCCGTGCCCAGGTCCAGGCCACCCGCACCGAGGGCCCCGAGATGCCCGACCGTCGCGACCCCCGCCTGCGGGTGCAGCGCGAGGTGCTCGAGGCGGCCCTGCAGGCGCCGGCGCTGGCCGGCCCGGTGTACGACACGCTGCCCGACGACGCGTTCAGCCACCCCGCCTACCTCGCGGTGCACCGCGGGATCCTGGCCGCGGGCGGCACCGCGTGCGGGCTCTCCGGCCAGAGCTGGCTCGTCGCCGTGTCCGCCGAGGTCGGTGGCGGTTACCGCCCCCTGGTCTCCGAGCTCGCGGTCGGGGCGCTGCAGTCCCGCGAGGCCGACGACCACCGCTACATCTCGGGCATGCTCGCCGGCCTGCAGGAGGCGCTGGTCGGGCGCCAGGTCGCCGAGATCAAGTCGCGGCTGCAGAGGCTGTCGCCGGTGACCGACGCCGACGAGTACCACGAGCTGTTCGGCGACCTCGTCGCGCTCGAGCAGTACAAGAAGGCGCTGCGCGACCAGGCCACGGGCGCGGTGTCGCTGTGAGCGGTGTGGTCGACCGGCTGCGCGCGCTGCTCACCGGGCGCGAGCCGGTGCCCGAGGGTTTCGCGGGCACGCTCGACGACGGCGAGCGGGTGATCGCGGACGGCCGCGGGCCGCGCGGGTCGGTCGTGCTCGCCACCGACCTCGGACTCTGGCTGCCGCCCGCGGCGTCGGGCGAGGGCGCGCGGCGCGTCGCCTGGCACCTCGTCACGAAGGCGACGTGGGCGGGCGGCGCGCTGGAGGTGGCCGAGGCCGACGAGGTCGACGAGCTCGCCGGCGGCGTCGACCTGCTCGCCGACCGCGCGCCGCGTCGCGTGCCGTTGAGCGAGCCCGGACGCCTGCCCGAGACCGTGCACCGGCGGGTCACCGCGGCGGTGAAGGACAGCCAGCACCACGACCTCGGTGGCGAGGACGGGGGCGGGGCGTGGTTCGTGCAGCGCCGGGTGCCGGGAGTGGGGGTCGTGCTGCACGTGCGCCCCGACCCGGGCACCGACCCGGAGGCGGTGCGGACCGTGGCGATCGGGGTGGGGGAGAAGCTGCGCGACGCGGGCCGAGCGCGGTGACCCTGCTCTGGGACCCGGCGCTCTACCGCCGCCACGACGACCACCGCGCGCGCCCGTTCCTCGACCTCGTCGCGCGCGTCGGGGCGACCGCGCCCCGCGAGGTCGTCGACCTCGGCTGCGGGCCGGGGCACCTGACGGGCGTGCTCGCGCAGCGGTGGCCGGATGCGCGGGTGCGGGCCTCGGACGCGTCGGAGGAGATGGTCGCCGCGGCCCGGGCGGCCGGCGTGGACGCCGAGCTCGCCGACGTCCGCGACTTCGCGCCCGGTCCGGAGACCGACGTCGTGGTGAGCAACGCGGTGCTGCACTGGGTGCCCGAGCACCGCGACCTGCTGGCCCGCTGGGGCGCGGCGCTCCCGGCCGGCGGCTGGCTCGCGGTGCAGGTGCCGGGCAACGAGTCCTCACCGTCGCACACCGTCGCGCGCGACCTGCTGGCGTCGGACGACTGGGTGCCGCGGCTCCCCGACGGGCTCGCCGCGTACGGCGTCGGCACGCCCGAGGAGTACGCGCGCCTGCTGGCCGCGGCACGCCCCGGCGCGCACGTCGACTGCTGGGAGACGACCTACCTGCACCCGCTGACCGGCTCGACCGACGGGGACCCCGTCGGCGACTGGATCGCCGGCACCACCCTGCGTCCGGCGCGCGCGGCGCTCACCGACGCGGAGTGGGAGCGCCTGCGTGCCGACCTCGCCCCGCGCCTGCGGGCGGCCTACCCGCCCGACGACGCGGGGACGACGTGGTTCGGCTTCCGCCGGGTGTTCGCGGTGCTCGCCGCGCCATAGAGCAGCCCCCTGGCTGCTCAGCGCTCCGACGAGTGCGCCCCGTTGGCCGCGGCACGCCCCGGCGCGGCCGGCGCCCCGCCCTCGGACGAGCCCCCGGTCGACGACCCGGTGGACTGCACCTTGTCCTTCGCGATCGACACGCCCGTCTGGACGGCCTCGCCGGCCTTCGCGCGGGCGACCCCGGCCGCACCCTGGACGCTGGGGTGGTCGGCGACCCGGCGGTACGCGCGGGAGAGCTGCTCGTAGCGCTCGCGGCCCGCACGCGTCCCGAGGACGTATCCCACACCGGTGCCCAGCAGGAACGGGATGATCATCAGGTGTTCTCCTCCGACGTCGTGGTGGGCCCATCCTGCCCCACCCCGTCGGGATGGGGGGCGCGCCCCGTGCGGTACCGTTGTTCCCGTCCGGCACCGCGTCGTACCGGGCACGGCGGTCCTCCGTAGCTCAATCGGCAGAGCATTCGGCTGTTAACCGAAGGGTTACTGGTTCGAGTCCAGTCGGAGGAGCCGAAACCCCAGGTCGGAGCACGTGACCTGGGGTTTTCTCGTGTCGGCGCTCAGGCGAACGGCGAGCGTTCCCCGGTGACGTCGTAGAGCCGCACGTGGTCGGCGAGGATCTCGCCGATGTCCGGGGCGTCGGCGACGGCCCGGAACGCCTCGAGCTGCTCGGTCGACGCCCACCGCTCGAAGGTGTTCACCCGGGTCGGCTCGAGGGGGTCGGCCGTGACGGCCAGGTCGAGGCACCCGGGAGCGGCACGGGCGCGACGGACCAGGTCCTGGAGCACGGCGACGACCTCGTCGCGGCGGCCCGGGTCGACCTCGATGTGGCCGGCGATGATCAGCATGCCTTGATACTACAATAGGACCATCCGATAGCATCAACGCATGACTCGCGTCCTCGCCCAGCAATGGATCTCCGCCGACGGTTTCGCCGCCGGCCCCGGCGGCGAGGGCGACATCTTCGCCGCCGTCTCCGACTCCACGGCCACCGAGTCGCATAACCGGGCGCTGCTGCCCTGCCGGACGCCGCGGCCCACGTCCGCGCCGCGGCGGCCGACGTCCTCGTGTGGGGCAGCCTGGCGCTGATGCGCTCGCTGCTGCGCGACGGGCTGCTCTCCGAGGTCGAGCTCTTCGTCGCCCCGGTGTTCCTCGGGGCGGGCCGGCCGCTGCTCGGGGCGGACGAGACCAGCGCCGACGTGCGCCTCGACCTCCTCGAGAGCGAGCAGTTCCCCGCGAGCGTGCAACGGTTGCGCTACGCCGTCCGGTCCTGACGATGATCGCCGGCGTGACGGCGTCGACCCCCGGGTCGAGTGGCCTCACCACCTCGTCGAGTGAACCTCGGCGAAATCGCTGGTGCGCAGGACCACACCCCGGGCACGCTCTGCACCGAGCCGGACAGGGAGTCCAGGCCCCGGTGCCCGGGGGCACCGTCCGCGTGGTGGTGGGCCGACACGGCAGCTGGGGAGCGGGCCCCGGCCCACCATCACCGGCAGCTGACCTGGCGGGAGACCGGCGCGCTGTTCACGCCGACCCAGTCGCCGACGGAGGCGCTGACTCGCACGTAGATCGTGGAGCCCGTCACGCCGGCAGGCACGGTGGTCGAGGTGCCGGTCACCGTGCGGGTCTGGCTCGGGACGAAGATCGGCAGCAGGGACGACTCGACCGTGTACTGCGCGGCGCCCGCCACGGGCGTCCAGCTGACCGGCACGGTGGCGGTGGTGTTGATCCCGCTGTTCGGGCACGTGGGGGTGCCGAGCGTGATGTCGGTGGGGACGCCGATCCGGCCGGCCTTCGCCGTCGCGGTGCCGGTGTTCGTCGTGCGCCATGCCGCCGCGGCCACGCCGCCGCCGACGAGCAGCAGCGTGGCCACGAGCAGGGCCAGGACCGGGCGCCTCATGCGCTCGTGATCGCGACGGTGACCGGGATGGTGAACGTCGCGTTCTGGCACCCGGTCTCCGACGCGCTCGACATCGACGCGGCGTCCTTCAGCGTGAGCGTCGCCGAGCCGTTCGCCGGGATGGTCGTCCCCGACGAGCCGCCGGTCAGCGTGACGCCGGTGGTCGAGCACGTCCCCGTCCCGCCCGCGGCGGTCGGCGAGCCGTTCGGGGTCACCGACGTGAGCGTGACGGGGTAGGTGTTCGGGTTGTTGACGGTGATCTTAACGTCGCCGCTGGAGCCGGGATCAGCCCCGACGTGATCGCGGAGCCGGCGACGGTCGTGGTGGTCGGGGGCAGCGCCTGGCCCCCGCGGGCGGTGGCGGAGCCGCCGCCGCTGGAGAGCCAGGCCGCCGAGGCGAGCCCGGCTCCCAGCAGCACCGCGACGACGACGCCGAGGACGCCGACCGCCGGCAGGCGACGGAGCCACCACCGCCACGAGAACCGGCGGCGCGAGGACCACCGGGCGCGACCGAGGGGTGACATGTCGGTGCCTCAGCCCGCTGCCGAAGCCAGGCTCGCGGTGAGCGGCAGGACGAAGGTCTGGTTCTGACAGTTGTTGCTCGGGTCCGCGATCATCTTCGCGGTGAGCGTGTACGTGCGCGTCCCGCGCGGGTCGATCACGCCGGCGGGGTTGGTCAGGCCGGCGGTCGTGACCGAGCCGGCGGGGCAGTTGCCCGGCGTCGCGTTCGAGCTGCCCGGCGAGATCGAGGCGACCGTCACCGGGTAGTCGTTCGGGTTGTTGACGGTGACGGTGGCCGTCGTCGTCGCCCCGGGGTAGAGCCCGGTCGCGCGGTCGGTCGGCGTGATGGTCGAGTTGACCGCCGTGGTCGAGGCGCCCTCGGCCGTGCCGGCGCCGCTCGACAGCCACGCGGCCAGGGCCACACCCGCGACGCACGCCAGCGCGATGCCGCCCAGCACGGCGCCGAGGCGCCGCTTGTTCTTCGTCTCCACGTCGAACTCCTCCTCGGGCGTCGGGTCGGGTGCCGACGCTCGGCGGGGGAGTTGCACCGAATGGCCTAGTTTGGAACGGCGGTCGGGTCAGTCCACCCGATCGGTGCGCGCGGCGTTGCGCCGAGACCCGGACGGGCGACGGGGCTGCACCCGGTAGAGGCGCTGCGCGCCGCGCACGCCCTTGAACTTGCGGGGGGCCGCCGCGCGGAAGCGGAACGGTGGGTCGTCCGGCGCCGTGGCGACGACCGCGTCGTGCACCGCCGCGGTCACGGTCACCTGGCCGGGGCGGGCGGTCTCGGTGACGCGGCTGGCGAGGTTGACCGGCGGCCCGAACCAGTCGCCGGCGTGCGGCACCCCGACGCCGGTGGCCACGCCGACGCGCAGCGCGGGGCGCCCGTCGTCGGCGCTCGACCACGTCTCGAGCAGGTCCACGGCCACGGCGACCAGCGCCGTCGGGTCCGGCGACACGAGCATGACGGCGTCGCCGATCACCTTGGCCAGGCGCACCGGCCACGCCGACACCTCGGTGGCGCACGCCGAGAGCAACTCGGCGACCTCGCTGAGCTCGACCGCCGACACCGACTCGCCGAGGTCGGTGAAGCCCACGAGGTCGGCGAAGCAGACGGTGACCTCCTGCGCGCCCCGCAGCCGGCCGGCGTTGGACTCCTCGACGGCCAGCGCGTGCGAGCGGATGCGGTCGGCGAGCGCCGCGGCCACGAGGTGCACCAGGTGCAGCGAGTCGTCCTCCACGATGCGCCGGGCCTCGGTGGCGTAGCGCAGCGCCAGCTCGGGCTCCGGCTCGTCGTGCAGCAGGGCCTCGCCGAGCAGCCCGCCGAGCGCGTCGGCGATGTTGAGCACGCCGCGCCCGATGGCCCGGACGACGGGCATCATCTCCTGGTCGGTGAAGCCCAGCTCCCGGTACCGGTGGATGCGCTGCGCGATCTCGACGTCCTCGTCGGTGTAGATCGCCTCGTTCGGGTCGGGGGCGAGCGGGCGTCCGAGGCCCTGGAACCAGCGCCGGGCGACGTCGTGCTCGACGCCGGTCAGCCGGCACACGTCGTCGAGCGAGTGCCCGTCCTCCGGGCGCAGGGTCCGCTCCAGCAGCAGCAGCCCGAGGCGGTCGCGCTCGATCGCGTCGCGCATCGTCGCCGTGTCGACGCCGTCGGCGGCCAGCGACTCGAGCACCGACACCCGTGTGCGCCGGTCGTCGCCGGTGAGGCCGTCGAGGAGGCCGGCGCGTTCGTAGTCGCCCTCCGCCATGACCGTCCGGATCCGGGCCGGGATCGGCAGCGACGGGCGGTGGCGCGGCGGCACGGGGGACATGGTGCCCGATCGGGGCCTGTGGCCACCCCCCTGGGAGACGGGTCACCGTGGGCGGCCGGGTCCTTCCCGCAGTCCGTAGCGTGGCGTGCCGGGAGACAGGGAGGACCCATGAGCAGCCGCCCGCGCCTGCTGGCCACGAGCGACCTGCACGTCAACCGCAGCGAGAACGAGGACCTGGTCCGCGACCTGCACCCGACCCACCCGGACGACTGGCTGATCGTCGCCGGCGACGTCGGCGACCGCGTCGCGACCACCACCTGGGCGCTGGGGGTCCTCGCCGAGCGCTTCACGAAGGTCATCTGGGTGCCCGGCAACCACGAGCTGTGGACCCCGCCCGGCGACGAGGTCGACCTCGTCGGCCCGGCGCGCTACGACCACCTCGTCGCCGCCTGCCGCGACCTCGGCGTCCTCACGCCCGAGGACCCGTGGCCGGTGTGGGAGGGCAGCCAGGAGGATGGACGGGGCGGCCCGGCGCTCGTGTGCCCGATGTTCCTGCTCTACGACTACTCCGTGCGCCCGCCCTCGATCCCCGCGGACTGGTCGAACGAGGCCGCGCTCGAGGTCGCCCGCGACGCCGGGGTGGTGGCCACCGACGAGATCCTCATGTCCTGCGACCCGTACCCGGACGCCGCGGCCTGGTGCGCCGACCGCGTCGCGACGACCGCGGCGCGCCTCGCCGAGCGCCCGGCGGGGATGCCGACCGTGCTGGTCAACCACTGGCCGCTGACCCCGACGCCGACCCGCATCCTGCGCCACCCCGAGTTCGCCCTGTGGTGCGGCACGACCGCGACGGCCGACTGGCACGTCCGTCACGACGCGGCGGTCGTCGTCTACGGGCACCTGCACATCCCGCGCACCACCGTCGAGGACGGGGTGCGCTGCGAGGAGGTGTCGGTGGGGTACCCGAAGGAGTGGCAGCGCCACGGGATCGTCCGCGGGGCGCTGCGGGAGATCCTGACCGGCGCCGACCTCGTCGGCCTCGACCCGTTCACCGCCTGGGCGGCCGAGCAGCACGCGCGGTGGGCCCGCTCGTGACCGCCGTCGACCCGGCGCTCGCCGCCGTCCTCCCCGCCCCCGTGGTCACCGTGACGGCCACCGCCGACGACCCGGCCGCCGTGCTCGCCCCCGAGGAGGAGCCGGCGGTGGCGCAGGCCGTCGCGACGCGTCGCGCGGAGTTCACAACCGCGCGGGCCTGCGCGCGGGCGGCGCTCCGCCGGCTCGGGGTGCCCGCGGCGGTCGTGCCCGTGGGCGAGAAGCGTGCGCCGGTGTGGCCCGACGGGGTCGTCGGCGCGATCACCCACTGCGCCGGGTTCCGCGCCGCCGCCGTGGCCTGGCGCGACGAGGTCCGCACGGTCGGCCTCGACGCCGAGCCCCACGCGGCGCTGCCCGACGGCGTGCTCGAGGCGGTCAGCGACGCGGGGGAGCGCGCGGTGCTCGACCGCCTCGCCCGCGAACGCCCCGACGTGTGCTGGGACAAGGTGCTGTTCAGCGCCAAGGAGAGCGTCTACAAGGCGTGGTTCCCGCTGACCGGGCGGTGGCTGGGCTTCGAGGACGCCGACGTGGTGCTCGCCGCCGACGGCACCTTCCGCGCCGCGCTCCGCGTGCCCGGACCCGTCGTCGACGGGGTGGCGATCGCGTCCTTCGACGGGCGCTGGATCGTGCGCGACGGGCTCGTGATCACCGCGATCGCGGTCCCGGCGGAGTCGACCTAACCTCGAGCGCGATGCGGGACGAGGGGTTCTGGATGCGCTACGAGTCCGTGGTGGAGCAGCGCATCCGCGAGGCACAGGAGCAGGGCGCGTTCGACGACCTCCCCGGCGCCGGCCGGCCCCTGCGCGGCCTGCACGGCCCGCCGGACGAGAACTGGTGGGTGCGCTCCTACCTCGAGCGCGAGGGCCTGCCCGCCGACGTGCTG
>CADCTH010000244.1 GCA_902805495.1 uncultured Actinomycetospora sp. | reverse complement strand
CCTGTCCTGCGCCGCGGCGGGCGACGACCTGCTGCCCCGCGCCGCCGCGCCGTCCGCCCCGGTGCCGCGCCCCGGCGCCGCGGACCGCGCCGACCGGCTGCGCGACGTCGTCGTCGACCTCGATGCCCAGCGCCGCCTGGAGCTGTCGGTGCGCGAGGTGCAGGTGCTCATCGGCGTCAGCCGGGGGCTGACCAACGCCGACATCGGCCGCCGGCTCTACCTCTCCGACCACACGGTCAAGTCCCACACCGGGCGCCTGTTCCGCAAGCTCGGCGCGGGCGACCGCGCGCAGGCGGTCAGCCACGCCTGGCGGCTGGGCCTGTTCGTGCCCGCCCCGACGAGCCGCGCCCGCACGGCTAGTGCGCCTTGATCTCCTGGCGGGCCACGGAGCGCAGGTGCACCTCGTCGGGGCCGTCGGCCAGGCGCAGGGCGCGCGCCCAGGCGTAGGCGTAGGCGAGCGGGAAGTCGTCGGAGACGCCGCCCCCACCGTGGATCTGGATGGCCCGATCGATCACCGCGCACGCCATCCGCGGGCACACCACCTTGATCGCCGCGATCTCGGTGGCCGCACCGCGCGCGCCCACGTTGTCGATCAGCCAGGCGGTCTTGAGCACGAGCAGGCGGGCCTGCTCGATCTCGATGCGGCTCTCGGCGATCTGCTCGCGCACGACGCCCTGCTCGGAGAGCGGGCGACCGAACGCCACGCGCTCGTTGGCGCGGCGCACCATGGCGTCCACGGCGCGCTCGGCCATGCCGATGAGGCGCATGCAGTGGTGGATGCGGCCCGGGCCCAGGCGCGCCTGGGCGATGGCGAAGCCGCCGCCCTCCTCGCCCAGCAGGTTCTCCACCGGCACGCGGACGTCGTTGAACTCGATCTCGCAGTGCCCGTGCTGGTCCTGGTAGCCGAACACCGGCAGGGCGCGGGTGATCGTCATGCCCGGGGCGTCGCGGGGCACCAGCACCATCGACTGCTGGCGGTGGGTCTGCGCGTCCGGGTCGGTCTTGCCCATCACGATGAAGATTTGGCAGCGCGGGTCGGCGGCCCCCGAGCACCACCACTTCTTGCCCGTGATGACGTACTCGTCACCCTCACGACGGATCGAGGTCGTGATGTTGGTGGCGTCCGACGAGGCCACACCGGGCTCCGTCATGGCGAACGCGGAGCGGATCTCGCCGGCGAGCAGGGGCTCGAGCCAGCGCTGCTTCTGCTCGGTGGTGCCGAACAGGTGCAGCGTCTCCATGTTGCCGGTGTCGGGCGCCTGGCAGTTGATCGCCTCGGGGGCGATCACCGGTGACCACCCGGACACCTCGGCCACGGCCGCGTACTCGAGGTTCGACAGCCCCGAGATGTCGGGCAGGAACAGGTTCCACAGACCCCGTTGGCGGGCCTCCGACTTCAGCTCCTCGACGATCGGCGGGAGCTCGTGCTCGGCCGAGGTCCCGCGTCGCTCCTCCCGCCAGGCCTCGTAGACCTTCTCCGCGGGCAGCACGGCCTCGTCGAGGAAGGCCCGCATCCGGGCGGTGTAGTCCTTGGCCGCGGCGCTGGGTGCGAAGTCCACCTCTGCACCTTCGCACCGCGGTCCGGGGTGGCGCGAGGGCAGGTCCGCCACGGGTGATCTCGGACCTGCGGATCGGCCGGCTTCGTACAGGCGCACTTCCGGCCCTACACTGCCCGCTCGTGACGCACTTCCGGATCGCCGAGGCCGCACGGCTCCTCGGGGTCAGCGACGACACGGTCCGCCGCTGGACCGACGGGGGCGCCCTCCCGGTGGCCACCGACGCCAGCGGGCGCAAGGTCATCGCCGGTGCCGACCTCGCCGCCTTCGCCCGCTCCCAGGCCCACGCCACCCCCGACCCGTCGGGCGTCGGGCGCTCCGCGCGCAACCGCTTCGTCGGCCTCGTGACCCGCGTGGCCAGCGACCCGGTGATGTCGCAGGTCGAGATGCAGTGCGGGCCGCACCGGGTGGTGTCGCTCATGAGCACCGAGGCCGTCGAGGAGCTCGGACTCGAGGTCGGCTCGCTCGCGGTCTCGGTCGTGAAGGCCACACAGATCATCGTCGAGACCCCCGGAGGCATGGCGTGAGCAGTGCCCGCGTGCTCGTCGTCCTGGCTGCACTGGCTGCCCTGGTCCTCACCGCCTGCGGCACCTCGTCCGGCCAGCAGGCGCCTCCGGCTCGCACGCTGACCGTCTCCGCGGCCGCGTCGCTGACCGACGTCTACACCGGGCTCGAGCCGCAGTTCGAGCAGGCCAACCCCGGCACCGAGGTCCGCTTCAACTTCGGCGGCTCGGACACCCTCGCCCAGCAGGTCGTCCAGGGCGCGCCCGCCGACGTGCTGGCCACCGCGAGCACGCGCACCATGCAGACCGCCCAGCAGGCCGGCCGCATCGACGGCGAGCCGCTGAGCTTCGCCACCAACAAGCTCCAGATCGCCGTGCCGCTCGGCAACCCGAAGGGGATCACCGGCCTCGCGTCGCTCGTCGGCCCGCAGGTCACCGAGGCCGTCTGCGCTCCCGCCGTCCCGTGCGGCGCGGCCACGGAGGCCGCCGAGCGCGCCGCGGGCGTCACGCTCGACCCGGTCAGCGAGGAGCCGGACGTCCGCTCCGTGCTGCAACGGGTGAGCACCCGCAACGTCGACGCGGGCCTGGTCTACCTCACCGACGTCCGCGCGACCGCCGGCCAGCTCGAGGGCATCGACTTCCCGCAGGCCGCGGCGCCGGGCGCGGCGCAGAACTACCTCGTCGGCGTCGTCGCCGGCAGCCCGAACTCCGACCTCGCCCGCCGCTGGATCGCGTACGTCACCGGCCCCGAGGGCGACGCGACCATGGCCGAGGCGGGCTTCGAGGTGCGGTGACGGGCGCGCCGCGCCCGCGCCGGGGGAGTGCGGCCACCCTCGCGCTCCCCTGGCCGGTGTGGGTGCCCGCGGCGCTGGGCTTCGGGCTCATCGCGGTGCCCGTCGCCGGCCTCGTCGTGCGCACCGACTGGCCGGACTTCCTCGCCCTGGTGACGACGGACGCCGCCGTCGACGCCCTGTGGCTCTCGGTGCGCACCGGCGTGGTGGCCACGGCGCTGTGCCTGCTGTTCGGCACACCGCTGGCGCTCGTGCTGGCGCGGTCGAACCTGCCCGGCCTGCCGGTGCTGCGCTCGGTCGTGCTGCTGCCGCTCGTGCTGCCCCCGGTCGTCGGCGGCCTCACGCTGCTGTTCCTGCTCGGGCGCACCGGGCCCGTCGGGCGGCTGCTGGGGGAGTACGGGATCACCGTCCCGTTCTCCACCGCCGCGGTGGTGATCGCCCAGACCTTCGTCGCCATGCCGTTCCTCGTGCTCAGCCTCGAGGGCGCGCTGCGGACCGCGGGCGACCGCTACGAGGTCGTCGCCGCCACCCTCGGCGCCTCCCCGCTCACGGCCTTGCGCCGGGTCACGATCCCGGTGGTGCTGCCCGGGCTCGTGTCGGGATCGGTGCTGGCGTTCGCCCGGGCGCTGGGCGAGTTCGGCGCCACCATCGCGTTCGCCGGCAACCTCCAGGGCACCACCCAGACCCTGCCGCTGCTGATCTACCTCCAGTCGCAGAACGACCTCGACGGCGCCGTCGCCATGTCCCTGGTGCTGGTCGTGGTCGCGGTGCTCGTCATCGTCGCCACCCGCACCCGCGACGCCTCGGCGATGGCGGCGCTGCTGATCGCCCGGCGCGTGGACGCCGCGCCCTTCTACTCGATCCACCACTACTACCAGAACAAGGCGGCGCGCAGGGCCGGCGAGGAGATCGTGGTGCTGCCCTTCGTG
>CADCTH010000243.1 GCA_902805495.1 uncultured Actinomycetospora sp. | reverse complement strand
TCGAGCCCGGGCGCGAGCGGCGAGACCCCGTCCACGGGCAGGGTGCCCCGGGCCAAGGCGAGCCCCGCGACGCCGCAGTACGACGCCGGGCGCACCACCGAGCCGGCGGTCTGCGTCCCGACCGCCAGCGGCACCGCGCCCGTGGCGACGGCGGCCGCCGAGCCGCTGGACGAGCCGCCCGGCGTCCGCTCGAGGTCGTGCGGGTTGCGGGTGGGGCCGGGGTCGAAGTAGGCGAACTCGGTGGTGACGGTCTTGCCGAGCACCACCGCGCCCGCCGCGCGCAGCATCCCCACGATCGCGGCGTCCTGCGCCGCCGGTGCGGCGCCGGCGCGCGCCCGGGAGCCGCACAGGGTGGGGACGCCCGCGACGTCGACGATGTCCTTGACGCCCACCGGCACCCCGGCCAGCGGACCGCCGCCGGGCGCCGGGGATTCGTCGGGCAGGACCGTGACCCAGGCCCGGACCTGCGCGTCGACCTCCGCGACCCGGCGCCGGGCATCGGCGCCCGCCGCGGCGTACCTGGCGTCGGCGAGACGCCACGGAGCGACGAGGGCCATCGGGCGGCCTACCTCCTGGGCGTGTCCGGCAGGTCGATCACCTTGGTCTCGCCCGGGCCGGGCGGGATGTCATCGGGGTTGGTCGGCTGGGCCGGCTGGGCCGAGGCCGACGTCGCGGCGGCCCGCCGGGCCCCCGTGTCGCCGCCGGAGCCCGACGCGGCCGGCTCGTACGCGTCGGACCCGCCGTCGGTGCCGTCCGTGGAGCACGGCTGCTCCCTCGACCCCGACGACTCCGACGACCCCGACGACTCCGACGACCCGGACAGGCCGAGGTCGCCGAGCAGCCCGTCGACGAAGGCGTCGTCGCCGGGCCCGCAGTCCGCGCTCGCCTCGGCGTACCCGTGCTCGCCGCCGTGGTCGCTGCCGTGCCCTTCGCCGTGCCCCCCGTGCCCGTCGCCGTGGTCGGGCGTCGCGGTCGCGAGACCGGTACCCGTCCCCGCCAGCGCGAGCGCGACGGACGTGGCCAGCGCGCCGCGTCCGACGACGCGTGCCGCGACGTCGAGCGGGCGATCGTCCTGGAGCTGGTGGGCACCCATGCGAGTTCCTCCTTCGACGCGACCATCGTGGTCCGTTCGGGCCAACGATGTCTCGGTCACGCACCGCGTCGGTCTCGTTGCGGTCACGACTGTAGGTCCAGGTGCCCCCTCGAGCAGGCATCCAACCCACCCGCTCGGCCCGCGCGGTCGTTCCCGGCGGGGCGCTCCGGCCCTACCCTGCGCTGATGGCCGCGATGGCGACGTACGTCGAGGTGCACCCCCGCAACCCGCAGCGGCGCGCGGTGCTCGCCGCGGTCGAGCTCCTGCGGTCGGGCGGGCTCATCGCCTACCCCACCGACTCGTGCTTCGCGCTCGGCTGCGCCCTGGGCAACCGCGAGGGGCTCGAACGCATCCGCGCGATCCGGCACCTCGACGCGCGCCACCACTTCACGCTGGTGTGCAAGGACTTCGCGCAGCTCGGGCAGTTCGTGCGCGTCTCGACGCCGGTGTTCCGCTCGGTGAAGGCGGCGACGCCCGGCTGCTACACGTTCATCCTGCCGGCGACCAAGGAGGTCCCCCGCCGCCTGCTGCACCCGCGCAAGAAGACGGTCGGCGTGCGGATCCCGGAGCACCCGGTGGCGGAGGCGCTGCTCGCCGAGCTCGACGAGCCGCTGCTGTCGTCGACGCTGCTGCTGCCCGACACCGACGAGCCGCTGACGTCCGGGCGCGAGATCCACGAGCGGCTCGGGAACCAGCTCGACGCGGTGCTCGACTCCGGCGAGTGCGGCACCGAGCCGACGACCGTGGTCGACCTGTCGGGCGACGAGCCCGAGCTGGTGCGCCAGGGCGCCGGGCACGGTTTCCGCTGGTAGCGCGCGTCAGGCGCCGGGCACGACGCTGCGTGGCAGGCGGTCGACAGCGGCCCGCAGCGCGAGGTAGGCGTCCTCGAGTTCGGCCGCGGCCAGGTGCGCGCAGGCCGTGCGCACGGCGGCGGCGACCTCGTCCATGGCCCCGCGCTGCCCCGGCACCGTCGGCGTCCCGCCGTGGGCAGAGAGCGCCGAGCGCAGCATGTGGTCGACCCGGCCGTCGCGCACCGCGGGCGCCGGGACGCTGAGGTCGGCGAGGTAGCCCAGGGCCGCCGGGGCGGCGGCGCCGAGGTCCGGCGGGGCGCCCGCGGCACGGGCGGCGCCGTGCCCCGTCGGGGGTCGCGCGGTGGCGGTCATCGCTCGGCCCCGGGCAGGGCGCTCGCGCGCCCGACGGCGGGATGGGTGGCGGTCAGCGTGATGCGCCGGTCGAGCGCGGTGAGCCGGAAGGGCCGGCACACCGTGCGGCAGCCCGCGACGACCACGAGGCGCACGCGGCGGCCGACGGCCGCCTCGTGCGCCTCGGCGAGGATGTCGAGCCCGGTGGCGCCGAAGAAGGTGACGCCCTCCAGGTCGCACACGACCGACGGCTCGTCGTCGAGGGCACCGGCCACGTCGCGCTCGTCGGCGACCGTGTCGAGCGATGTCCGGAGGACCTCGGCCAGGTCCCCGGCGGTGAGCATGTCGACCTCACCGATCACGCGGATCAGGACGAGGCCGGGACGGGGTCGTGTGGGGGCGACCGTCAGGCCGCCGGCGAGCGTCCCGTGGTCGTCCGGCGGACGCGTCGATGAGGTCACGAAAACGCCACCTCTTCCTCGAGTGCGGGGTGGAGACCGCCGGCCTCGAGGAGGTGAAGCTGCGGGTGGCGCATCCCACTGTGCCCGTGACTTTCGGTCGTGTCCAGCCGGATCCACGGTCACCGGCGACCCACTCAGCTCGTGAGCACGCCCCGCACCACCGTCGCCAGCGCCCCCACCAGCGCGAGGACGGTGACCGCGTGCCGGGCGGCGCGGGGGTCGAGCCGGCGGTGCACGAGGTCGCCCAGCACGACCCCGACCGCCAGCCCGGCGAGCCCCGTGCCCCACACGACGGGTTCCAGACGGGGCGCGCCCTTGCTGAGCAGCGCCACGAGGTTGATGACGAGCAGGACGACCTGCGCGGTGGGCACGAACACGTCGGTGCTCCACCGCCGGGCCAGCGCGTAGGCGGAGAGCACCGGGCCGCCGACCCCGGCGGTGACGTTGACGAAGCCGGCGAGCGCGCCGGCGCCGAGGCCCGTCGCTGTCCCGCCCGACCGGCCCACGAGACCCGGCACCAGCGAGAGCACGACCGCGGCGGCGGCGAGCAGCCCGACCACCACGAGCAGCGGCCCCTCGGGCAGGGCGCCGACCACCAGGGCGCCGAGCGGCACCGCCACCACGGCGCCGGCGAGCAGGAGGGCCGCGGCGCGGAGGTCGACGCCGCGGCGTGTGCGCAGCAGGACCACGAGGCACAGCACGACCTGCAGGGCGTTGCCGAACGAGACGCCGTCGCGGGCGCCGAGCACCGCGACGAGGAACGGGGCGCCCACCAGGGCGAGACCGAGGCCGGTCGCGCGCTGGGTGAGCGCCCCGAGCAGCACCGGGCCCGCGACGAGCGCCGCCGTCCCCGCCGCGCTCACGGGCGCGAGGGGGACGGCGGCGTCATGCGGCCATGGTGGACGCGGCGTCAGGACCTCACTGCACGGTCATGGTGAAGTTCACCGTGTCGCCCTCGACGCTCGTGACCTGCACGAGGACCGGGGCCGAGGTGCCCGCGTCGGTCGCGGTGCAGGTGATCTGGGCGCCGACCTCGCCCTCGAGCGAGTCGGGGCAGCTCACCGAGCCGGGCGCCAGCCCGAACTCGCTCGTGATCTTCTGCTCGACGTCGTCGCCGTCGACGACCGGCGCGCCGAAGGCCATCACGAAGGCGAAGAAGGCGACGACGAGCACGACGAGGACCCCGACGACGATGCCCGCGATGCGGCCGGCGTGGCTCTTGCGCACGGGTGGTGGCGGAGAGTAACCCCCGTATCCCTGGACCGGGGGTGGGCCGCCGTAGGGCATCCCGTTCGGGCCGGGCGGCATCGGCGGGTAGGGCATGCCGGCGGGGGGCGGCGGGGCGTACTGGGTCATGAGGACCTCCTGGTCAGGGCCGTGGGCCCCGGAACGGGGCGAGTGAGTGGGGGGTGGCTCTCGGCGCCCGGGGCGCCTCGGCCGACACGAGGAGCATAGAACACGGAGAGCGACGAGCAAGCGCTGGCCCTACTCCATCAGAGCTATCTCAGAGTTCCGCCACGGATCGTTCACGCGGCTCCCGCTCATCCGGCACACAGCCTGTGCCCAGGTTCCCGGCCGACCCTGGACGTGTGGGCGCCGGAGACACCGCCGCCCGCCGAGGAGGGCCGAGCCGTGAGCCTCGCCGAGACGGTCGCCGACGCCACCCCGACCACCCCGGCCGGCGTCGGCCCCGTCGGCTGGGCCTCCCGCCAGGGCCCCCGGCGTCACCAGGCCGACGCCGCAGCCGCGCACCGCGGTCCCGGCGGG
>CADCTH010000242.1 GCA_902805495.1 uncultured Actinomycetospora sp. | reverse complement strand
TCGTCAGCCGCCAGCGTTTCTTCGGCGTCCCCGTGCCGGTCTGGTACCGCCTTGACGACGAGGGCGAGGTGCAGCCCGACGAGGTCCTCACGCCGGCCGACGACGCGCTGCCCGTCGACCCGTCGACCGACGTCCCGCCCGGCTTCACCGCTGACCAGCGCGACGTCCCGGGCGGCTTCACGGGCGACCCCGACATCCTCGACACCTGGGCGACCTCGTCGCTGACGCCGCAGATCGCCGGTCTGTGGAGCATCGACGACGACCTGTTCTCCCGCGTCTTCCCCATGGACCTGCGCCCCCAGGCCCACGACATCATCCGCACCTGGCTGTTCTCGACGGTGCTGCGCAGCCACCTCGAGCACGACAGCCTGCCGTGGGCGCACACCGCGCTGTCGGGCTGGATCCTCGACCCGGACCGCAAGAAGATGTCGAAGTCCAAGGGCAACGTCGTCACGCCCATGGACCTGCTCCTGGAGTTCGGCTCCGACGCGGTGCGCTACTGGGCGGCCAGCGGGCGCCCGGGCGTCGACACGGCGTTCGACCGCGGGCAGATGAAGGTCGGCCGGCGCCTGGCGATGAAGCTGCTCAACGCCTCGAAGTTCATCCTCGGGGTCGGCGTGCCCGCCGGCGTCCCGTCGGTGGACGCGGTGTCGACGCCGCTCGACCGCGCGCTGCTCGCGCGCCTCGCCGAGGTCGTGCACAAGGCCACCGAGGCGCTGGAGAACTACGACTACGCGGTGGCGCTCGAGGTCACCGAGCAGTTCTTCTGGTTCTTCTGCGACGACTACCTCGAGCTGGTCAAGTCCCGCGCCTACGGCGAGTTCGACGAGGCCGGCCGCGACTCGGCGCGCGCCACCCTCGCGGTCGCCCTGCGCGTGCTGCAGCGCCTGTTCGCGCCGGTGCTGCCGTTCGTCGCCGAGGAGGTCTGGTCGTGGTGGCAGGAGGGCTCGGTGCACCGCGCGCCGTGGCCCGAGCCGGGCGAGGCCGCCACCGGCGAGGAGGTCGACCCGCAGGTCCTGTCGATCGCCTCCGACGTCATCGGCGGCATCCGGCGCGCCAAGTCGGAGCAGAAGCTATCGATCCGCACCGAGGTCGAGACGCTCTCGGTGCAGGCCGCGCCCGCGGCGCTCGAGGCCCTGCGCTCGGCCCTGTCCGACGTGCGGGCCGCCGGGCGGGTGCGCGACGTCGAGCTCGTCGCGTCGCCCGACGGCGAGCTCGTCACCACCGTCGGCGCGCCCACCGCCTGAGCGGCCCGGCGTGGAGGACCTGCTCGACGGGGTGGCCGACCCGGACGCCGGCTGGAGCGTCGGCACGTTCGGCGCCCTGGCCGAGTTCCTCCGCGACCCCGACGAGCCCGCCGATGTCCGGCGCGCGCTCGGGCGGGCGTCGGTCGTCACCCCGCGCGGCGGCGTCGAGGTACGGCTGACCGACGACGTGCTCCCGGTGGCCTGGGAGCGGCGCGCGGGCGAGAGCTGGAGCCAGGCCGTCGCGCTCTGCCTCCTGGTGCCCTCCGGCGGGCGATCGGTGATCACCGAGCTCGGCCCCGACGCCGGGGCGCTGCGGGAGGCCGGCCGCGACGCCGCGCTGGTCGACCTCGGGGTCGGCGCGCCGCACCTCGAGGCGTGCGTGCGGACCGGCGATGCGGCGTTGCTGGCGGCGCTGCGGGCCGCCGAGGGTCGGCCGCTGGCCGAGGCCGGTCACCTCGCGTCCGCGCTGGTCGAGGCCGGGCCGCACCGGGTGTTCCGCACGGCCGTGGCACGGCTCGAGGTGTTCACGCCGATCCCGCCGCCCACGGGTGCCAGCCCCGACGGGCCGCACACCCACCTGCTGCCGCGGCTGCTCGCCCGCGGCCGCACCCACGCGGCCACCGACCCGATCCCGGCCGGCCACGTCCCGGCCGCGACGCTGCACCTGCCGCACCCGACGCGCACGGTCGACGGGCGGCGTACCACCCCGCGACCCGACCGTCACCGGCGGGCGCAGGAGATGCTGGCGCGGTTCGGCGACCCGGCGGCCGTGGCGGAGAAGGCGGCGGTGACCGAGGCGCTGGCGACCTCGGTGGTCCCGCCGTCCTGGGTGCTGGCACGCGGCCACCGGGCGACGGTGGAGCTGGCGTTGCGGCAGTGCGAGGAACTGGAGCCCGACCACCCCCACCTCGAGGAATGGCGAGCGAGGGTGCCGCGGGACCGGGCGGTGGGCTCCGGGGACGACGAGCAGCCCCTCACCCACGACCCGGCGCAGTGAGCGTCGGGTGGGTCGTTCCCGGGTGGCTCAGTCCTGGAGCTCGGACTGCGGCGTGATGGCGAAGCGGAACTCGTCGCCGTCGCCGCGCTCGGCGTCCGGCACGCGCTCGACGTCGAGCACCTTGTCGTCCAGGGCCGACGCGGCCTGCGGCTCGAGGAAGATCACGGCGCCGCCGCCCTCGAGCACGGTGTCGTCCGCGGCGGGCGTCGGGGCCACGGAGAGCTCGAGGCCCTCCTCGGCCATGTTGGGGGTCGCCGCGATGCGCAGTCCCGACCCCTCGGGCATCTCGTTGGACTCGAGGATGGTCGAGATGGCTTCGGCCGCCGTCTCCGTCAGTGCCAGCATGCCTCGTTACCATACGGATCACGGATAGGTCACGCACGTGGATGGGCGTGCCGTCACGCGACGGAATCCCCAGCTCAGGCCGAGACAGCTGCCCGATGACGGAGGGGAACGACCCGATGGCCCTCCCGGTGAGTCCGGACCCCACCGATCGGCGCGCTGCGGTGCTCCGATTGCTCGCAGCGTCACCGGGCGGCCTCTCCGACGCCGCGCTCGCCCGCGCGCTCGGCGGACCCGAGGCCGGTGTCCGCCCGCAGACCGTCAACCACCTCTGCCGGCGGCTGGTCGCCGACGGCGAGCTCGAGCGCGTCGGCACCCGCCCGATCCTCAACCGGCTGCCCGCGCCCGCGAAGCGTCGCCGTCGGGGGAAGGCCGGCGCGCCGACCGTCGAGGCGGTGCCGGACGCACCCGC
>CADCTH010000241.1 GCA_902805495.1 uncultured Actinomycetospora sp. | reverse complement strand
CGGGCCGCGGACGGCGTGCTCGCCGGCGATCCCGGCGATCCGGCCTTGCTCGCCGCCGCGACGGCCCTGCTCGCCGCGCGGGGCGAGGACCTCAACGCCCTGCTCGGGCTGGCCGCGACGCGCCGCGACGCGCACCTCGCCGGCGAGGGCCGGCCGGGCCTGGTCACCTACAGCCCCAAGGTGTTCGTGCCCCTGACCCGGCTGTGCCGCGACCGGTGCCACTACTGCACGTTCGCGACGGTCCCCGGACGCCTGCCCGCGGCCTATCTCGGGCGCGACGAGGTGCTCGCGATCGCCCGCGAGGGTGCCGCGCAGGGCTGCACCGAGGTGCTGTTCACCCTCGGCGACCGCCCCGAGGACCGCTGGGCCGCGGCGCGCGACTGGCTCGCCGCCCACGACCTGCGCACCACCCTCGACCACGTCGAGGCGTCGGCCCGCGCCGTGCTCACCGAGACCGGGCTCCTGCCCCACCTCAACCCCGGCGTCATGGACCTCGTCGAGCTCCAGCGTCTGCGAGCCGTCTCGCCGTCGATGGGGATGATGCTCGAGACGACGGCGACGCGGCTGTGGTCGCGGCCCGGCGGCGCGCACTTCGGCTCGCCGGACAAGGAGCCCGCCCTGCGCCGCCGGGTGATCGACGACGCCGGCCGGGCTCGCGTGCCGTCCACCACCGGGACCGTCGCCGGCGTCGGCGAGCACCGCGCCGAGCGTGCGCAGTCGCTGCTCGAGCTCGCGGCGTCGGCGCGCCGCGGCGGGCACGTGCAGGAGGTCATCGTCCAGAACTTCCGCGCCAAGCCCGACACCGCGATGCGCGGCGAGCCGGACGCCGAGTTCGACGCGTTCGTCGCCGCCGTGGCCGTCGCGCGGCTGATCTTGCCACTCGGTGTCAGTGTCCAGGCGCCGCCGAACCTCGCGGGCGAGCTCGACGACAGCGCGAGCGCCGCGCAGGACCAGGCGCTGCTGCTGCGCGCGGGCATCGACGACTGGGGCGGCGTCTCGCCGGTGACTCCCGACCACGTCAACCCCGAGCGCCCCTGGCCCGGGCTCGACGCGCTGCGCGCGGTCACCGCGGCGGCCGGGTTCACCCTCACCCCGAGGTTGACGATCTACCCGCGCTACGTGCAGCAGCCGGACCGCTGGCTGCACCCCGACCTCGTCGACCCCGTGATCGCGCTGGCCGACCACCGCGGGCTGGCCCGGGTGCGCCAGCCGGCGGGCGTGTGATGACGGACCTGGGCGCCCACCTCGCCCGCGCCGAGGCCGACCCCGCCGGCCTGGCCGACGAGGCCGACCTCGCCCTGCTCGCCGCCGACGGCGCGGAGCTCGACGCCCTGCGCGCGCTGGCCGACGCCCTGCGCGGAGACGCCGTCGGCGACCAGCTGACGTTCGTCGCCAACCGCAACCTCGACACCCCCGTCGCCGCCGACCCCGACCGCGCCGACGTCCTCGTCGACGAGGCCTGGGCGCTCGGCGCCACCGAGGTCTGCGTCCAGGGCCCGCTGCCCGCCGACGCCCCGGCCGGCGCGGAGCTCGAGCTCCTCGCGCGGATCACCGGGCGCGCGCCGCTGCACGTGCACGCGTTCCGGCCGGCGGAGGTCGCCGACGCCGCGGCGCGGCTGCGGGTGAGCCCGCGCGAGTTCCTTGCCGCCGCCCGCGACTCCGGGCTGGGCTCGGTGCCGGGCACGGCGGCGCGCATCCTCGACGACGGCATCCGCGCGGTGCTCAGCGGCGACACCGACATCCACGCCGCGCGCTGGGTCGAGCTGATCACCACCGCCCACGAGGTGGGCCTGCGGTCGACGGCGACGATGGTCTACGGCCACGTCGAGACCCCGGCCGAGCAGGTCGCGCACCTGCGCGCGCTCGCCGCGATCCAGGACCGGACCGGCGGGTTCACCGAGCTCATCGCCATGCCGATCCTGCCCGAGGCGCTGCCGCCCGCACCGCGAGCGGGGGGATTTCCTGGCGTTGAACGCCAGCGTGGCCCCCACGCTGGCACGGGACGTGCCGCCGATGACACGGGACGTGCCGCCGATGACACGGGACGTGCCGCCGATGGCGCGGACCGTGCCGCGACATGGCGGCCCGGGCCCGACGCGCGGGAGACGCGCGCGCTGCACGCCGTCGCCCGGCTGCTGCTGCACGGGCGCATCGACCACGTCCAGGCCGCGTGGCCCAAGCTCGGGCCGGAGCTCACGGTCGCCGTCCTGCGCGGGGGTGCCGACGACGCCGGCGGGCTGCTGCTCGACGGCGCCCTCGACCCCGCCGCCGGGGCCGAGGCCGGGCGCCAGCTGACCCTCGGCGACGTCGAGGCCCTCGCCGCCGACCTCGGCCGCACGCCCCGCCAGCGCACCACGGTCTACGGCGACCCCCCGCCCGAGCGGCGGGCGGTGCTGCGTCAGGGGGCCGGAGCGCGCGCATGACCGAGGTCGACGTCGCCGTGGTGGGCGCGGGCTTCGCCGGGATCGGGCTGGGCATCCAGCTCGCGCGCCGGCGCCGCGAGTCGTTCGTGCTGCTCGAGCGCGCGCACGGCGTCGGCGGCACGTGGCGCGACAACCGCTACCCCGGCGTCGCCTGCGACGTCCCGTCGCACCTGTACTCGTTCTCGTTCCGGCCCAAGCCCGACTGGTCGCGGGTGTTCGCCCCCGGGAACGAGATCCACGACTACCTGCGCGACTGCGCCCGCGACGAGGGCCTCGACCCCCACCTGCGCCTCGGCGCCGAGATGCAGCACGCCCGCTGGGACGGGCGGCGCTGGCGGATCGCGACGTCGGCGGGCACGGTCTCCGCCCGCGTGCTCGTGGTCGCCGCCGGGCGCCTGTCGGAGCCGCGCATCCCCGACATCCCGGGGCTGTCGGGGTTCGACGGTCCCGTCTTCCACTCCGCGCGCTGGGACGGGTCCGCCGACCTCGAGGGCCGGCGGGTCGGCGTCGTCGGCACCGGGGCGTCGGCTGCCCAGATCGTGCCCGCGCTGGCCGGCACCGCGGCCGAGGTCGTGGTCTTCCAGCGCACGCCGCCGTGGGTCGTCCCGCGCGGCGACCGCGCCTACACCGAGCAGGAGCGCCGCGGGTTCGCCCTCGACCCGCGCGCCGAGCGCGCGCTGCGCGAGGAGCTCTTCGACGACGCCGAGCGGGCGATCGACGCGCGCCGGCGCGTCCGTCCCGACATCGACCGCCTCCGGCAGCGGGCCCTCGACCACCTCGCCGCGCAGGTGCCCGACCCGGTGCTGCGCGCGCGCCTGCGCCCCGACTACGAGATCGGCTGCAAGCGCATCGTCATCTCCGACGACCTCTACCCGGCGCTGGGCCGCGACGACGTGACCCTCGAGCCGAGCGCGCTCGCCCGCGTCGAGAAGTCCACGGCGGTGGCGGCGTCCGGGGCCCACCACCCCCTGGACGCCCTCGTGCTCGCCACCGGCTTCTGGACCACCCGGCTGCCGTTCGCCCAGCGCATCGAGGGCCGCCACGGGCTGCTCGCCGACCGCTGGGCGGGCGGGATGACCGCGCACGCCTCCACGGCGGTGCACGGCTTCCCCAACATGTTCGTGCTCAACGGGCCCAACGCGAGCCTCGGCCACAACTCCGCGGTCTACATGATCGAGACCCAGATCGACCACGTCCTCGGCGCGCTCGACCACCTCGCCGACCGGCCGGGGACGCCGCTCGAGGTCACCGCCGAGGCCGAGGCGACCTACACGCGGGAGATCGACGCGATGGCCGCCGGCACCGTGTGGCTCCACGGCGGGTGCCGCAGCTGGTACGTCGACGACGCGAGCGGGCGCCTGACCCTGCTCTGGCCGGGCACGGCGCGGTCGTTCCGCGCCCGCAACGGGACGTTCGACCCCCGCCCCTACGGCCTGACCGGAGCGTGACCTTCCGCCACCCGGGGTAGCTACGACCCGCGCGGGCCGGGCCGGTCCGCGGGACGTCGGGGACCGCGGAGGGACGCGCAGCGATGACCAGCGCCAGCACGACCGACACCGGGACGGACGGCGCGGCCGAGCCGACGCAGCTGGAGAAGCTCCGCGCCCGCTACCCGTGGCTCGACCACCTCGTCCGGGCCGCCACCCGCTACACCGAGAAGCACGGCGACCACTACGCCGCGGCCATCACGTTCTTCTCCATCCTGGCCCTCGTCCCGCTGCTCATGGTCGCGTTCGCGGCCGCGGCGTTCGTGCTGGCCAACAACCAGGCGCTGCTGACCGAGATCCAGCAGGGCATCACCGCGGCGGTCCCGCCCGGGCTCGGCGACCTGCTCAACTCGGTCATCGACCAGGCCATCGCGCAGCGCAACGCGGTCGGCATCATCGGTCTGCTCGGTGCCCTGTTCTCCGGGCTCGGGTGGATGAGCAACCTGCGCGAGGCCCTCTCCGAGCAGTGGGACCAGCGCGGCGAGCCCCCGTCGGTGGTCAAGCGCTACGGCAGCGACCTGCTCGCCATGGTCGGCCTGGGGCTCGCCTTCGGGCTGTCGTTCGCCATCACCGCGATCGGCTCCGGGCTCTCGAGCACGATCCTCGAGTTCCTGGGCCTCGGCGGGCAGACCTGGGCGCAGTTCCTGTTCTTCCTCGCCGGCCTGGTGGTCACCCTCGCCGCGAACTGGCTGGTGTTCCTCTGGGTGATCGCCCGCCTGCCCCGCGAGCCGGTGACGCTGCGCTCGGCGGTGCGCGCCGCCCTGTTCGCCGCGGTCGGCTTCGTGATCCTCCAGCAGGTCATGACCGTCTACATCGCGAGCGTCACGAACTCGCCCGCGGGCGCGGCGTTCGGCCCGATCATCGGTCTGCTGGTGTTCGCCAACTTCGTCTCGCGCTTCATCCTGTTCGTCACCGCCTGGGCGGCGACGCTCAAGGAGAACGAGCGCGAGGACCTGCCCGAGCCCGCGCCGGTGATCGTCCGCCCGGCGATCACCGTGGGCCGCACGCCCGGGCCGCGCGCCACCGCGGGTCTCCTCGGGGCGGGGGCGGTGCTCGGCGTCCTCGGGCTGGGGCTCGGCCGCCGGCGCGACCGCGAGCGGTAGGTCAGTCGGCCGCGGGCGCCCGCAACCACGCGCACGCGAGCAGGGCCAGCTCGACGTCGAGGCGGTCGCCGCCGAGGCCCACCGGCCGGCCGCGCACCTCGTGGGCCCGCGCCACCCGGTACTTGACGGTGTTGCGGTGCACCCGCAGCCGCCGGGCCGTGGTGGCGAGGCTCCCGCCGGTGGCGAGGAAGGTCCGCAGCGTCTCGCGCAGCCG
>CADCTH010000240.1 GCA_902805495.1 uncultured Actinomycetospora sp. | reverse complement strand
GGGGCGGGAGCCGTCGCGGCCTCGCCGCACGCGGCGACGAGGGCGAGGAGCACGACGGCCAGGGCCGCGACCAGGGCGTTCGGCACGCGGCGGTGCGCAGGCATGGGTGGCCTCTCGTCGGCGGTGTCCGGGCCCGGGTCCCCACGGACCCCACCACAGCCGCTGTGACGTCGGCCTCCCGCCCCCGCCGGTCACCTCACGCGACGGCCGTCCCCTCGACCTCGACGACCTGGCCGGGGACCGCCAGCCGCGTCACCCCGAGCAGCGTGGTGGGCGGGGCCACCCCGGCAGCGCCCAGCCGCGACGCCAGCACGCCGTAGTGGGGGAGGAGCCCGTCGACGTCGGTGCTGTAGACGGTGAGCCGCACGAGGTCCGCCAACGACATGCCGGCCCCCGCGAGCACCGCCTCGAGGTTGTCGAGGCTCAGCGCCAGCTGCGCCGCCGCGTCGCCCTCGTGCCGGGGCTCGCCCTCGCCGCCCATCGCGGTCTGCCCCGAGCAGTACAGGGTCCGGCTGTGCCCGGAGACGACCTCGCCCTGGTTGAACCCCATCCCCAGCGACCACGTCACCGGATTGATCGCCGTGCGTTCCACCGCCACCTCGCGCTCCCTTCGTCGGTGGCCCGAGCCTCGCGCCCTCTCGTGACACCCTGTGTCGTGATTTCCCGTAGCGTCCGGCCGTGCGCGCCGACCGGCTGATCTCGCTGGTCCTGCTGCTGCGCCAGCGCGGTCGGCTGACCGCGGACACGCTGGCCCGCGAGCTGGAGGTGTCCACCCGCACCGTGCTGCGCGACATCGAGGCGCTGTCCGCGGCCGGGGTCCCCGTGTACGCCGAGCGGGGGCGCCACGGCGGGTTCGCGCTGCTGCCCGGCTTCCGCACCGAGCTCACCGGGCTGAACCACGACGAGGCCCTGGCCCTGCTGGCCGCCGGGTCGACGCGCGGCGAGCAGTCGTTCGGTCTCGGCGCGGCGCTCGCGTCGGCGATGCGCAAGGTGGTCGACGCGCTGCCCGAGGACCACCGGGCCACCGTGGGCGACGCGGCCCAGCGCTTCCTCGTCGACCCGGAGACCGACCTGCTCGCGCGGCGGCGGGTCACCGACGAGGTGCCCGGCCCGACGATGGCCGAGGTCCGCCGCGCGGTGCTGGCGGGGCGCAAGCTGCGCCTGCACTACGCGGCCACGGGCCAGGCGCCGGCGTGGCGCACGGTGGACCCGATCGGCCTGGTCACCGTGCGCGAGCGGGGCTACCTGCTGGCCACGAGGGCGGGCGAGGACCGCACGTACCGGCTGTCGAGGATCCTGGCCGTCGAGGAGCTCCCCGAGCCGGCGCAGCGCCCGCCCCGGGTCGACCTGGACCGGATCTGGCGCGAGCGCTCGGCCCGCTTCCTCTCCGGCGGCGACCACCTCACCGTGCTCGTGGGCGTGGACCCGGCCCGGCGGGAGGACCTGCTGGACACCGCGCTGGCCGTCCGCGCCGAGGAGGCCGGGGCCGACGGCCGGCTGCGCCTGGAGGTGACGTACCAGGACGCGCGGCACGCCGAGTGGGCGCTGTGGCAGCTCGGCGCGGACGCGGAGGCCCTCAGCCCGCCGTCGCTACGGACGGCCCTGCACGCCCGCGCCGCCGCGCTCGCGGCCCGCTATGCGCCGTGATCAGGCGCGGAGGATGAGGCAGCTCGACGTGGCCTCGGCGACCAGGCGCCCGGCGCCGTCGACGAGCTCGGCGCGCGGCAGCGCGGTCGAGCGCCCGGCGTGCACGACGTAGCCGGTGGCGCGGCTGGTGCCGGAGTCGGCGGTGAGGCGGCGCAGGAACTTCACCGACAGGTCGAGGCTGGTGTAGCCGACGCCGGCCTCGAGGGTGCTGTGCACGGCGCACCCGGCCGCGGAGTCCAGCAGGGTCGCGTAGACGCCGCCGTGCACCGAGCCGATCGGGTTGTAGTGGTACTCGGCGGGCTCGAGGGCGAACACGACGCGCCCGTGCTCGACCGACTCCACGCCCGCGCCGACCAGCGTCATGATCGGGGGCGGGGGCAGCGTCCCCTCCGCCATGGCGCGCAGGAACGACAGGCCGTCCTGCCCGGTCGCCGCCGCGGCGAGCGTGCGGGGGTCGGACCAGGTGTGGGTGCGCTCGCGTGCCGTGCCGTCCATGCCACTCCTGGGTATCGCTACGGGACTCAGCGGGTCGCGAGCACCGTACCGTCCCCGTCGCGTGGCGAGGGCCCTCGGTAGGATGGACCGCTGCGAGACCGAAGGGCGGGAGACCATGAGCGGCCACTCCAAGTGGGCGACCACGAAGCACAAGAAGGCCGTGGTCGACGCCAAGCGCGGCAAGATGTTCGCCAAGCTGATCAAGAACATCGAGGTGGCGGCCCGCACCGGCGGCGGCGACCCGGCGGCCAACCCGACGCTCTACGACGCCATCCAGAAGGCGAAGAAGACGTCGGTGCCCAACGACAACATCGACCGCGCCGTCAAGCGCGGGTCGGGTGCCGAGGCCGGCGGGGCCGACTACCAGGCGATCACCTACGAGGGCTACGCCCCGGGCGGCGTCGCGGTGCTCGTCGAGTGCCTCACCGACAACAAGAACCGCGCCGCGGGCGAGGTCCGCACGGCCATGAACCGCAACGGCGGCGCCATGGCCGACCCGGGCTCGGTGGCCTACCTGTTCAACCGCAAGGGCGTCGTCATCGTCCCCAAGGAGCAGTCGTCGGGCGACCTCGCCGAGGACGACCTGCTGCTCGCCGTGCTCGAGGCCGGCGCCGAGGAGGTCAACGACCTCGGCGAGAGCTTCGAGGTGCTGTGCGAGGCCACCGACCTCGTGCCGGTGCGCACCTCGCTGCAGGACGGCGGCATCGACTACGACTCGGCCGAGGTCTCGTTCGTGCCGTCGATGAACGTCGAGGTGGACGCCGACGGCGCCCGCAAGGTCCTGCGGATCATCGACGCGCTCGAGGACTCCGACGACGTGCAGAACGTCTACGCGAACTTCGACGCCTCCGACGAGGTCATGGCCGAGGTCGGCTGACGGCCGTGCCGGCCCCGGGCGTCGTCGCGGCGCTCGCCGCGGACGCCGCCGGCGAGGCGCTCACCGTGCAGTACGCGGCGTACCTCTCGGAGGCGCGCCGCTACGGCACCACCGAGATCCCGCCGCTGCGCGAGACTGTCGCCCAGCTCGCCGCCGACCTGCAGGACCCCGCCGTCCTCGGGTTCGGCGCGTGGATCGGCCCGCGGCTCGTCGGGTCGGTGCGTCTGCGGGGCGAGCGGCTCGGCACCGGCCGGGGGTGCGACGAGCTCGCGCGCTTCTCGGTGGCGCCCGATGCGCAGGGCCACGGCATCGGCCGGGCGCTGCTGGAGCGGGCGCACGCCGAGCTCGTCGCGGGCGACGTCACGTGGCTGGTCGCCGGGGCGCGCAGCGAGGAGAACCTGCGGCTCTACCGCCGCGCCGGCTACGAGGAGACGGGACGGCTCGTCGACACCGCGGGCGTCGAGCTGCGGCGTCTCGAGCGCCTGGCCCCGGCGTGAACGCCGTGCGCCGACTCGCGGGCGCGGTGCTGGCGCTCGGGGCCGCCGTCGCCGCCGCCTGGGTGCCGTTCTGGTGGTGGGCGCCGCCCTGGTCGCCGACCGCGTTCGCCCTGCTCGCGCTGACCCCGATCGCGGCCGGTGCCGCGCTGTTCGTCGCGTTGCTGGCGGCGCTCCTGCGACGCCCGACGACGGCGGCGGTGGCGCTCGTCGCGGGCCTGGTGCTCGGCGGACTCGTCCTGCCGCGGGCGTTCGACGACGGCGAGACCCCGGTCGCGGCGGGGCCGGGCAGTGCACCGGTGGTCGTGGCGACGGTCAACCTGCAGTTCGGGCGCGGGGACCCGGCGGCCGTCGTGGCCCTGGTGCGCGAGCAGAAGGTGGACGTCCTCGGGCTGCAGGAGCTGACGCCCGACGCCGAGCGGCGCCTCGTCGCGGCGGGCCTGCTCGCGGAGCTGCCGTTCGTCGAGTCGCGGGCGCAGCGTGGGGCGGGCGGCACGGGGCTCGTCAGCCGCCACCCGCTCGCGCCGTCGGGCCTCGTGCTGCGCCCCGGGGAGTTCTCGCAGGTCACGGCCCGGGTGCTCGCGCCTCCGGGACCCGTGGACGTGGTGGTCGCGCACCCGTCGGCGCCGGTGTTCCGCAGCGATCCGGCGGGCTGGGCGCGGGAGATCGCCGACCTCCCCGGCCCGGCGTCGGCCGCGGACCCACCGCGGCTGGTGATCGGTGACCTCAACGCCACGCTCGACCACCGGCCGCTGCGGGCGCTGCTCGCTCCGGGGATCTGGCGGGATGCGGGCTCCGTGCTCGGCGACGGGCTGCGCGGCACCTGGCCCGCGGACCGCGTGCTGCCGCCGTTCGCGGCGATCGACCACGTGCTCGTCTCGGGGCCGGCGGCGCCGGTCGAGCTGATCACGCGGCGCCTGCCGGCCACCGATCACCTGGGGCTCGTGGTCACCCTGCTCGTGCGCGACGGGCGCGCCGGCGTCACACCGGGAGCGTGAGCGCCCGTCCCAGCACGCGGCTCCAGACCGCCCGCTCGTCCTCGAGGTCGGGTACGGGGGCGCCGAAGGGCGTGACCGTCAGCCGGTCGTCCTCGGCGCTCCAGGTGCCCACCACCCGCCCGGCCTCCAGCACCACCGGCGCGATCCACCCGGCGGCGCGGCTGACCTCCTTGCGGTGCCCGGGCGGCACGAGGTCGGGGTCGCCGGTGCCGGCGCCGAGCACGTAGGGGTCGAAGGGGCCGAGCAGCCGGGGGCCGGGTGCCGGGGCGGCGGCGAGGTCGTCGAGGTCGTCGAGGTCGGCGGTGCGGGCGTGGCGGGTCTCGCCGTCGACGTCGACCTCGGTGAGCGTCCCGTCGGCGACGAGGTCGGCGAACCAGCGCCGCAGCCGCGCCTTCGGCGTCGCCCCGCGCAGGAGCCAGGCGTCGACGGCCGCGGGGGTCGCGGGACCGTGCGCGGCGAGGAAGGCGGGGACGACCGTGCGCGCGGCCTCGTCGGGATCGGGCAGGCCGGGCCAGCCCGGGACGGCGACGCGCGGGCTGGTGAAGGTCACGCGCGTGCCGACGGGCTGGCCGTGGCAGAGCAGCCCCTGCCAGGCCAGCGGCTTGAGCACCGCGCCCCACCCCGAGCCCAGCGCCTCGGCGAGCCCTGGCTCGCGGGTGTGCGCGACCAGCGCGGCCGTGAGCTCCTCGCGGGTGAGCACCGCGTCGGCGAGCACCTCGGCGGCGCCGTCGGCGAGCGCGGTCATCTGGGCGGCGGTGGCGAACTCCCGCTGCCAGGCGCCCTTGTCCCACGACCGCGCCGAGGCGAGCAGCGCCAGCACCGCGGGCGCCTGGTCGGCGGCGAGCAGGTGCAGCGTCCCGCGCATCGACCACGTCCGGAGCAGCGCGCCGGCCGCCAGCGCCGCGTCGACCGTCCCGTCGCCGACCGTCCCGGTGGCCGTCCGCACGGCGACCGCCTGGGCCGCCGCGGACGGGACCTGGGCCTGCACGCCCACGAGGCGCCGGGCGACGTCGACGGGACCGGCGCCGTCGCGGTCGATCAGGCCCTGGCGGTGCAGGCGGAAGGCGCGGACCTGCGCGGCGGTGAGCCTCATGCCTGCTCGAACGACTCCAGCCCCTGCGGCGCGGTGTCGGTGACGTCGACGTCGGTGACCTCGGCGGACGAGGGCCCCTGGCGGGCCCACTCCACCATGCGGTCGACGGCGGCGTCGTCGCCCTCGACGACCAGCACGACGCTGCCGTCGTCGCGGTTGCGCACCCACCCGGCGAGACCGAGGTCGGTCGCGGCGTCCTGCGCGGCCGACCGGAAGTTGACGCCCTGGACGCGGCCCTGGACGACGATGTGCTTGCTGGCCATGGACTCCACCTCACGTCGAACACGTGTTCTACTGGGCTGGTGACCGCCGCCTGGACGCCCTCGCTCTTCGGCGGGGGCGACACCCTCGAGGACCCTGCCGTGGATCCCGCGGTCGTCCCGCGCCGCATCGTGCTGGACGACCGGTCGTGGGTCGACCTCGCCCCCGCCTGGATCACCGGGGCCGACGCGTGGTTCGACGCGATCGTCGCAGAGGCGCCCTGGAACCAGCGGCGCCGGCGCATGTACGACCAGGAGGTCATGGAGCCGCGGCTGACCTGCGGCTGGCGCGTCGAGGAGGCGCCGGACCCGGCCCCGGCGGTCGCCGCCGCCCTCACCGCGCGCTACGGCGTGCGCTTCGACCGCGTGTCGGCCAACTTCTACCGCCACGGCGACGACTCCGTGGCCTGGCACGGCGACCGCGTCCGGTACACCCACGAGGCGCCCGTCGTCGCGATCGTCTCCCTGGGTGCCCCGCGGCGCTTCGGCCTGCGCCCGCTGGGCGGCGGCCCGTCGCGGCGGCTCACCGTCGCGGGCGGCGACCTGCTGGTGATGGGCGGGCGCTGCCAGCACGACTGGCAGCACACGGTGCCCAAGTGGCCCGGGGCCGGACCGCGGGTCAGCGTCACGTTCCGGCACGACGACCCGGGGCCGCGGCCGTAGCGGCGGGTCGGCGGTCACCCCGTCCGCGTGGGCGGGACGATGCACAGGACGTCGGGGCCGGGGACAGTGCCGGTCCGCTGCACCAGGACCCGACCGTCGAGGGTGATCCGACAGGTCAGCCGCGAACCCGGCGGCGCGTCGGCCACGGACACCCGCATCTTCGGCGAGATCTCCGCGGGGGCAGGGAGCTCGGTGCGGAAGGGCAGGCTCTCGAACGAGCGCATCTCGTTGCCCAGGAGCTCTCCCTGGATGACGAACGAGCCGACCGCGGAGCCCGTGGGGCCCACGGCCGAGAACTCGACGTAGCTCAGCGGCTCGTCGGGCGGGGCCGGGTCGGACGAACAGCCGGCGAGGCCCAGCAGCAGCACCGCGACGCCGGCGAGGGCGGCTCGGCCCCGGCGGCGCACGCCCCACGTTCGTCGCGCCGCGGCGCTCCGCCTGCCCATGGGTCGCTCCCCCCGTAGCCGGACGACCGGGTCGTCCACGACGCCGTCGTGGACGTCCGGTGCCCGAACTCGCAGCCGGCTGAACCTCCACGGTTCGCACCGTGTGGCCGTCGCGGGTGGCGACCTGCTGGTCGGTCGGCGTGACGGTCCGGCACGACCACCCGGGGCCGCGGCGCTAGGAGCAGCGCAGTCGGTGCACCTGCTCGGCGACCGTCTCGCCGAGCCACCGGCCGTACTGCTCGCGCGTCCAGCCGCGCTGGTCGGTGAGGAGCAGCGCGACCTCTGGCGACACGAGGGTCCAGACCACGTCGACGGCGCGGTCCAGCGCAGGCCCCTCCGGCGTGCCGGAGAGCTGGACGAGCAGG
>CADCTH010000239.1 GCA_902805495.1 uncultured Actinomycetospora sp. | reverse complement strand
CAGGCCGCGGCCAGCGCCCGGGCCGGCCCGAGGCCCACGCGCGCCAGCGCCACGACCTCGTCGACGACCCGCCCGTCGACGATGCCGCCGCCCGCGTCGGTGCCGGCGAAGACCGGCACGCCGGCCTCGATCGCGGCCGAGATCGTCAGCGGGGCGCGGGCGTAGAGCTCGCGCATGTGGGTGCCGTAGCGCGGGAACTTCTCGCCGGCCGCGTCGGCGAACTCCGGGAAGTTCTCGACGTTGATCAGCGTCGGCACCAGCACGGTGCCGCGCTCGACCATCATCGCGATCGTCGTGTCGGTCAGGCCGGTGCCGTGCTCGATGCCGTCGATGCCCGCCCCGATCAGCCCAGGCAGCGCGTCCTCGCCGAACACGTGCGCGGTGACGCGCGCGCCCTCGGCGTGCGCGGCGTCGATCGCCGCGCGCAGCACGTCGTCCGGCCACAGCGGCGCGAGGTCGCCCTCGCCGCGGTCGATCCAGTCGCCGACGAGCTTCACCCACGCGTTCGCGCGCGCCTGCTCCGCCACGGCGGCGGGCAGCTCGTCGGGCTCGAGGTCGATCGGCAGGTCCCGGATGTAGCGCCGGGGCCGAGCGAGGTGGCGCCCGGCGCGGACGATCTCCGGCATCCGCGGGTCGTCGTCGAGCGGTCGGGTGTCGACGGGGCTGCCGCAGTCGCGCACCAGCAGCGCGCCGGCCGCGGCGTCGGTGTGCCCCTGCTCGCGGGCGGTCTCGAGGTCCACGGCGCCCTGGGGCCCGATGCCGACGTGGCAGTGCGCGTCGACCAGGCCGGGCAGGATCCAGGCGCCGTCGACGACGGCGTCCGCGTCCGGCAGGGGCTCGAGGCTGATCCGGCCCTCCGGGGTGACCCACAGCTCGCCGGCGTGCTCGCCCTCGGCCGTGCCGTCGAGCAGGACGCCGCGCAGGTGCAGGGCCGGGCGAGGGGTCGGCGACATGCCGCGCAGGGTAGCCAGGCCGCCCGCGCCCCTGCCTACGCTCCGAGCGTGAGCGCGCCCCCGACCGTCGACGACGTCCACGCGCTGGCGCGCGCGATGCCCCACGTCACCGTGGTGGAGGGTCCGAAGGGCAACGCGGTCTACCAGGTGGGCGGGAAGTCGTTCGTCTTCTTCCGCACGCCGCGGCCCGACGCCGCCGACCCCGTCACCGGCGAGCGCTGGTCCGACGTGATCATGTTCTGGGTCGGCTCGGAGGAGGAGAAGGACGCGCTGGTGCGCGACACGTCGACGCCGTTCTTCACTACGGCGCACTTCGACGGGCACCTCTCGGTGCTGCTGCGCGCGGCCCACCTCGACCGGCTGTCCCACGAGGAGCTGGCCGAGATCGTGCAGGACGCCTGGCTGTCACGAGCCTCGCACCGCCGCCGAGGTCGGTGGTTGGCCGAGCACTCCTGACTACTTGCGCTTCTTCTTGCTGCCCTTCTTCGGGCTGCGCGCGCCCCCGCCGTTGGCCCCGCCGCCCGCGGCACCGGGGAAGGACAGGGAAGCCGGATCGAAGCCGGCCGGGAGCTCGTTCATGCCGGCCAGCGCCGGCGGGAGCTGGTTGAGGCCCGGCGTCTGGTAGCTGCCGACCGCGCGCTCGCCGCGGTCGGTGCTGGTCTCCGCGGCGATGCCCGCGATCGCCGGCATCTGCTTCGGGCCCTTGCGGCCCTTGACGGCCTTGGCCGCCTGGCGCTTGCCCTTGCGCCCGCCGCCCATGCCCGGCAGCCCGAACTGGCCGGCCATGTTCTTCATCATCTTGCGGGCCTCGAAGAAGCGCTCCACCAGCTGGTTGACGTCGGTGACGCCCACCCCGGAGCCGTTGGCGATGCGCAGGCGCCGCGAGCCGTTGATGATCTTCGGGTCGGCCCGCTCGGCGGGCGTCATGCCGCGGATGATCGCCTGGACGCGGTCGAGGTGCTTCTCGTCGAGCCCCGCGAGCTGGTCCTTCATCTGGTTCGCGCCGGGCAGCATGCCCAGCACGTTGGCGATCGGGCCCATCTTGCGCACGGCCATCATCTGCTCGAGGAAGTCCTCGAGGGTGAGCTCGCCGCTGCCCATCTTGGCCGCGGCGGCCTCGGCCTGGCCCTCCTCGAAGGCCTGCTCGGCCTGCTCGATGAGGGTGAGGACGTCGCCCATGCCGAGGATGCGCGAGGCCATCCGGTCGGGGTGGAAGACGTCGAACTCGTCGAGCTTCTCGCCGTTGGAGGCGAAGAGGATCGGCTGGCCGGTGACCTCGCGGACCGACAGCGCGGCGCCACCGCGCGCGTCGCCGTCGAGCTTGGTGAGCACGACGCCGGAGAAGCCGACGCCGTCGCGGAACGCCTCGGCCGTGGTGACGGCGTCCTGGCCGACCATGGCGTCGAGGACGAACAGCGTCTCGTCGGGCTCGACCGCATCGCGGATATTCGCGGCCTGGCGCATCAGCTCCTCGTCGACGCCGAGGCGGCCCGCGGTGTCGACGACGAGCACGTCGTACTGGCGGGTGCGGGCGTCGGCCACCGCGCGGCGGGCGACGTCCACGGGGTCGCCGACGCCGTTGCCGGGCTCGGGGGCGAACACCTCGACCCCGGCGCGCTCGCCGACGACCTGGAGCTGGTTGACCGCGTTGGGGCGCTGCAGGTCGCAGGCCGCGAGCATCGGGGTGTGGCCCTGGCCCTTGAGCCAGTGCGCGAGCTTGCCCGCGAGCGTCGTCTTGCCGGAGCCCTGCAGGCCGGCGAGCATGATCACCGTCGGCGCCGTCTTGGCGAACCGCAGCCGCCGGGTCTCGCCGCCGAGGATGCCGACGAGCTCCTCGTTGACGATCTTGACGACCTGCTGGGCGGGGTTCAGCGCCTCGGAGACCTCGGCGCCGCGCGCCCGCTCCTTGACCTGCTTGACGAAGGCCCGCACGACCGGCAGCGCGACGTCGGCCTCGAGCAGCGCGATGCGGATCTCGCGGCACGTGGTGTCGATGTCGGTCTCGGACAGCCGGCCCTTGCCGCGCAGGTCGGACAGGACCGACGTGAGACGGTCGGACAGGGTGTCGAACACGGTGGTCACTCCCGGGTAGCGCGCGCCGAGGGTCCCGGAGGACCTGCGGGGACTTCGTTCCAGCTTAACCGCCGCGTCGGGGCCGCCTCACGGCCCTCATGAGGCGGGCGCGGCGTGCCCACCCGTCGCCGCCCCCAGCACCGCGTCCTCCACGGCCTGACGCCGTTCCGGCCCCAGGCCGGCGTGCTCCGCGGTCTCCAGGCAGAAGGCGTCGAGCACCGAGCTGCCCAGCGTCGACACCCGCGCCCAGCGCACGTCGAGGCCCTGACCCTCGAGCGCCTCGGCGACGCGGTAGAGCAGGCCGATGCGGTTGTTCGTGCGGAGCTCGAGGACGACCGCGCCCGTGGCCTCGTCGTCGAACCACACCACGCGGCTCGGCGCGGGCGCCGGGCCCGGCCGGTCGTAGTCGCGCTCCTTGGCGGCGAGCCGCGCGGGCAGGTCCAGCGAGCCCCGCAGCACGCGCACCAGGTCCTCGCGCAGCAGCGACGCCTCGGGCAGGCGCCCGAAGCGCGGTGACACCGAGAACGCGTCGACGGCGACACCGTCGTGCTCCCCGAGGTCGGCGGTGTGGACCTGCAGCGAGTGCAGCGCGAGCACCCCGGCGGCGCGCGAGAGCAGGCCGGGGCGGTCGGGCGCGGCGACGGTCATGGTGATGGTGGTCAGCTCGCCCTCGCCGGAGATCGAGACCTCGGGCTGCCCGCTCTCGGCCACCCGTTGCGCGAGGTCGAGGGCGTCCTCCGACAGCGGCGACGGCCCGGGCACCGGCCCCCCGGACATCACGACGCGGCAGCGGCGCACCAGGTCGCCCATGAGCGTCGCGCGCCAGGGCGTCCACACGCCCGGCCCGGTGCCCAGCGAGTCGGCCTCGGCCAGCGCGTGCAGCAGCTCGAGCAGCACCGGGTCGGCGCCCAGGGTCTCGACGACCCGCTCGACGGTGGCCGGGTCCTCCGGGTCGCGGCGCGACGCGGTGTGGGGCAGCAGCAGGTGGTGGCGCACCATCGACGCCAGGATCTCGACGTCGGCGGACCAGAGCCCCAGGCGGCGCCCGATGTGGCGGGCCAGGCGCTCGCCGACCTCGGAGTGGTCCTCGTCGCGGCCCTTGCCGATGTCGTGCAGCAGCGCGCCCAGCAGCAGCAGGTCCGCGCGCGACACCCGCGTCGTCAGCTCGGCGGCGCGGCGCGTCACCTCGACGAGGTGGCGGTCGACGGTCCACACGTGCTGGCGGTCGCGCGGGGGCAGGTCGCGCACCGCGCCCCATTCGGGGAACAGCCGCCCCCACAGACCGGTGCGGTCGAGCGCCTCGACCACGTCGACCACCCCGTCGCCGGCCCCGAGCAGGGCGAGCAGCTCCGAGAGCGCCGCCCGTGGCCACGGCTCGCGCAGCTCCGGGGCGGCCTCGGCCAGGCGGTGCAGGGTGCTCGCGCCGATCGGCAGGCCCGTGCGGGCCGCGGTCGCCGCGAGGCGCAGCACCAGCGCCGGCTAGCGCGTCACCTGCGCGTCGCGGGCGAGCACCACTTCCCCGGCGTGTTCGACCACCCCGTCGTCCAGCGGTCGGCGCGCGGGCGTGCGGCGCAGCGCGGCCAGCCCCCGGCGCGGGAGCGCGTTTCGCGCCGAGCGCAGGGCGGTGTCGGTGGCGAAGACGACGGTGCGCGCGGCGCCCGAGAGCGCGCGGGCGAGGTCGAAGCGGTCGGTCACCCCGAGGTCGGCGGCCGCCGCGGCGACCACCTCGTGGGCGTCCTCGGCCTGCAGCACGTCGCGCGCCCGGCCGGCCCGGCGGTGCAGCTCGACGCGCAGGTCGAGCATCAGCCGGCGCGCGTCCTGGACGTCGACGGTGGGCCGGTCCACCAGCTGCGCCGCGGCCAGCGCGTCGAGCAGCTGGATGTCGCGCAGGCCCCCGTGGCCGTTCTTGAGGTCGGGCTCGATGCGGTGCGCGACCTCGCCCGAGCGCGCCCACCGCGTGCGGGTGGTGTCGACGAGGTCGTCGAAGCGTCCGCGGATGCCGGCCCGCCAGGCCTGGCGGGCGGTGGCGGCCAGGCGCTCGGTGAGCTCCGGGTCGCCCGCGATGTGCCGCGCCTCGAGCAGGCCCAGGGCCACCCGCAGGTCGGTGGTGGCCACCTCGATGGCCTCGCCCACCGTGCGCACCGAGTGGTCGAGCCCGATCCCGGCGTCCCACAGCGGGTACCAGAGGGCGTCGGCGACCCGGCCGATCCGCTCACGGTCGTCGCCGCGACGACCGCGGGCCTCGTGCACCAGCACGAGGTCGAGGTCGGAGTACGGCGCCAGCTCCTGGCGGCCCAGGGCGCCCACCGCGATCAGCGCCGAGCCCTCCCCCACCCCGACCGCGGCCGCGCGCGTCGAGAGCCAGAAGTCGTGCAGCTCCACCAGGGCCTCGCGGAGGCCCGCCGGCCCCAGCCGCCGGGCCCCGGGCGGCGGGTCGAGCAGGGCGGCGCGGGCCCGGACGAGGTCGACGGCGTCGCCGTTGGTGGTCCCGCGCTCGTCGTCGAGGCTCGACGGCACCCCGTTGCCCGACGCTGCGCTGCGCTGCGCGTCCGTGGCCATCCCTGTGTCCTCTCCACCCGTACGCCCGTGCTGAGACGACGGCGCCGGGCCCCTGGGGGACCCGGCGCCGTCGTCGTGGATGGCGGTTACAGGGCGTCGGCCCCGCGCTCGCCGGTGCGCACGCGCACCACGGTCTCGACGGGGGTCACCCAGACCTTGCCGTCACCGATCTTGCCGGTGCGGGCGGTCTCGGCGATCGCGTCGACGACCTTCTCGGCGGCGCTGTCGTCGGTGACGACCTCGATGCGGACCTTGGGCACGAAGTCCACCGAGTACTCGGCACCCCGGTAGACCTCGGTGTGGCCCTTCTGGCGGCCGTAGCCCTGGACCTCGCTGACGTTCATGCCCAGGACCCCGAGCTGCTCGAGGGCGCCCTTGACGTCCTCCAGCACGAACGGCTTGATGATCGCGGTCACCATCTTCACGGCGTGGAACCCTCCCTCGGGGTGGCGGCGACGCGGTCACCGGCAGCGGAGGACTCGAAGATCGAGCTGCTGGAGCCACCGATGCGCAGGCCGGAGTAGTCGTACCCGGACTCCGCGTGCTGCGACTCGTCGATGCCGGTGCTCTCGTCCTCGTCAGAGACTCGCAGGCCGACGGTGCCCTTGACCACCACGGCGATGATGAGCGTGACCACGAACGAGTAGGCCATGACCGCGACCGCGGCGATGAGCTGGATGATCAGCTGGCTGAAGCCGCCGCCGTAGAACAGGCCGTCCGCGCTGGCCGAGTTCAGCGACGAGGTGGCGAAGAAGCCCAGCGAGATCGTGCCCCAGAGGCCACCGACCAGGTGGACGGCGACCACGTCGAGCGAGTCGTCGAAGCCGAGCTTGAACTTCAGCGACACGGCGAGGGCGCAGAGCGCACCGGCGATGAGGCCGATCGCGAGGGCGCCCATCGGGTTGACGAACGCACAGGCCGGGGTGATGGCGACCAGGCCGGCGACCGCACCGGAGGCGGCGCCGAGCGTGGTGGGCTTGCCGTCGCGGACCTGCTCGACGATCAGCCAGCCGATGAGGGCGGCCGAGGTGGCGAGCATGGTGTTGGCGAACGCGATGGCGGCGTTGACGTTGGCACCCAGGGCGGAGCCGGCGTTGAAGCCGAACCAGCCGAACCACAGCAGCGAGGCGCCGAGCAGGACGAACGGCAGGCTGTGCGGACGGCCCGGGTCACGCGGCCAGCCGCGGCGCTTGCCGACGATCAGCGCGACCGCGAGGCCCGCGGCACCGGCGTTGATGTGCACCGCGGTGCCACCGGCGAAGTCGAGCACCGCGCCGTCCTCGGCGATCAGGCCACCGAGGGTGTTGGCGATCCAGCCGCCGGCCTCCGCGGTGCTCCCGTCGAACGAGAACACCCAGTGGGCCACGGGGAAGTAGACGAGCGTCGCCCAGAGGGCCACGAACAGCGACCAGCCCCAGAACTTGACGCGGTCGGGCAGCGCGCCCGAGATGAGCGCCGGCGTGATGACGGCGAACATCAGCTGGAACATCGCGAAGGCCCAGATCGGGATGGTGTCCGGCGCGGTGCCGATCAGCGTCGGCGCGTCGGCGCTCCCCATGCCGCCCATGCCCAGGAAGTCGAAGTTCCCGATGAGGCCACCGAAGGCGTCGTTGCCGAACGCGAGCGAGAAGCCGTAGAGGCACCACAGCACCCCGACGATCGCCAGGCACATGAAGTTCATCATGAGCATGTTCAGGACACTGCGAGAGCGGACCATGCCGCCGTAGAAGAAGGCCAGTCCGGGGGTCATCAGCATCACCAGCGCAGCGCTGGCGAGGACCCACGCGGTACTACCTGCGTTGAGTTCTGGCACGTCGGCTCGTCCCTCCTGCTCCTGTCGTGCTCACTGCGAGAGAAGGATGGAGACGGCGTGTTTCGCGCAGCGGCGCTGCTCGTTTCGCCGCAGTTAACAGGGCCTCGAACGATGTGACGTTCGTGTTTCCCGGGCGGACATCCCGGGCCGACACCCCTCGGCGCGAGACGCAGGTCATGACACTGCGCGATCACACGCCCCGGACGGGCACGACGGCGGCCCGTTCGGAGCACACCTTCTCACGCACCACCCGGCGCCCGGGACGGGGTGAGCACGAGGCAGAAGGGGTTGCCGTCGGGGTCGAGGAAGACGCGGAAGGTCTCGCCCGGCTGGTGGGCGGTCTTCGTCGCCCCGGCGTCGAGCACCGCGGCCTCGCCGGCGTCGAGATCGTCCACCTCGAGGTCGAGGTGGCTCTGCAGCGCGCAGTCCTCGGGCCACGCGGGCGGCGTGCGCGCCGGGGCGAGCTGGAAGGCCAGGGCCGGTCCCCCGCCGCCGTCGAGCTCGACCCAGTCGTGGTCGGTCCCGGACTCGTTGATCGGGAGCCCGACGAGCGCCGCGTAGAAGCGCGCGAGCGCCAGGGGCTCCGGGCTGTCGAGGACGGTCAGCTGCAGGCGGGCGATGCCGGACATGGCCGCAGCGTAGGAGCGGCCCCCGACACCGACCGGGGTCAGCGCAGCAGCGCGTCCACGAAGGCGCCGGGCTCGAAGGGGGCGAGGTCGTCGGGTCCCTCGCCCAGGCCGACGAGCTTGACCGGCACGCCCAGCTCGCGCTGGACCTGGAACACGATGCCGCCCTTGGCCGTGCCGTCGAGCTTGGTGAGCACGACACCGGTCACGTCGACGACCTCGCGGAAGACCCGCGCCTGGGTCAGCCCGTTCTGGCCGGTGGTGGCGTCGAGGACCAGCAGCACCTCGTCGACCTCGGCCTGGCGCTCGACCACCCGCTTGACCTTGCCCAGCTCGTCCATCAGCCCGGTCTTGGTGTGCAGGCGCCCCGCGGTGTCCAGCAGGACGGCGTCGACGCCCGACTCGGTGCCCCGGCGCACGGCGTCGAAGGCGACGCTCGCGGGGTCGGCGCCCTCCTTGCCGCGCACGGTCTCGGCGCCGGCGCGCTCGCCCCAGGTGGCGAGCTGCTCGGCCGCGGCCGCCCGGAAGGTGTCCGCGGCGCCGAGGAGCACGACGTGGCCCCCGGCGACGAGGACGCGGGCGAGCTTGCCGGTGGTCGTGGTCTTCCCCGTCCCGTTGACGCCGGCGACGAGGACGACCGCGGGCCGCCCGTCGTGGGACAGCGCCCGCACCGAGCGCTCCATGTCCGGCCCGAGCTGCTCGACCAGCACCTCGCGCAGCAGCTCGCGGGCCTGCTCGGGCGTGCGGACCCCGCGGGACGCGATGCGCTCGCGGAGCTTGCCGACGATCTCCTGCGTCGTCGCCGAGCCGAGGTCGGCCAGGAGCAGCGTGTCCTCGACCTCCTCCCACGAGTCCTCGTCGAGGTCGCCGGCGCCGAGCAGGCCGAGCAGGCCCTGCCCGAGCGTCGACCGGGAGCGCCCGAGCCGCCCGCGCAGGCGCTCGAGCCGGCCCTCGGCGGCCGCGATCTCCTCGGTGGGCGCGCCGGGCGCGACGGGCGCCGCGGTGGTGGTGTCGGTGGTGTCGGTGGTGTCGGT
>CADCTH010000238.1 GCA_902805495.1 uncultured Actinomycetospora sp. | reverse complement strand
GCGGCCCCGCGGACCTCGCCGCCGACCAGGTCGGGCTCGGCCAGCAGCAGCGGGTCGGGGTCCCAGGGCCAGACCGTGGAGGGCGGCTCGGAGCGCTGGCCCGCGAGCGCGAGCTGCACCCGCCGCTCCGTGCCGTCGGGCACCGCCGGGCGCGACGCCGCCAGCACCCGGCCGTCGCGGTCGAGCACCACCGCGGCGATGCCGTAGAGCTCGTCGTAGCGCCCCAGCTCCGCGGCGAGCGCGCCCGGGTCGTCGTCACTGACCGCCCGCTGCGCCAGCGCCGCGAAGCGCGTGGTGTCGCCGAGGCGGTCGGCGAACAGCCGCGACGTCGCCGCGGACGCCGAGGCCGCGGCCAGCGGCACGCCGAGGCCGAGCACCAGCAGTCCGGCCAGCACCGAGAACACGACGAGCAGCCGGGCGCGCACGGCTCAGCTCCCGTCGTGCCGGGTGGGCACCAGGCGGTAGCCCACACCGCGGACCGTCGCGACCATCCCGGGGCGGCCGAGCTTCGTGCGCAACGTGGCGACGTGGACGTCGAGCGTGCGGTCGGCGCCGGCCCAGCGCCGGCCCCACACCTCGGCCACCAGCCGGTCGCGCGTGCACACCGCGCCGTCGGCGTCGGCGAGCAGCGCGAGCACGGCGAACTCCTTGCGCGAGAGCGCCACCGGCGCCCCGTCGACGGTGACGAGGTGGCGCGCGCGGTCGAGCACCACGTCCTCGCCCACGGCCGTCACCGGCTCGGGCACACCGTGCGGGCCGGTGGCTCCCCGGCGCCGGCGCACGGCGTGGATGCGGGCGACGAGCTCGCCCACGTCGTAGGGCTTGACCAGGTAGTCGTCCGCGCCGTGGTGCAGCCCGGCGATGCGCTCGTCGACCCGGCCGCGGGCACTGACCACGATCACCGGGACGTCGCCGGCCTCCCGGATGCGCCGGCACACCTCCAGCCCGTCGACGTCGGGCAGGCCCAGGTCGAGCAGCACGACGTCCGCCGCGGCCAGGCGCGGCAGCACCGCGAGGCCGTGGCTGACCCGCTCGACCTGCATCTCGTGGCGGGCCAGGGCGGCGTGCAGGGCCGCGGCGACGCGGTCGTCGTCCTCCACCACGAGCACCCGCACGCCGATCACCTCCCGCCCGGCCTGGGCGAACCCTAAGTCTTCCTCAAGAGCGTGGACGCCCGGTGACCGCGCTGGCACCTTCCGCACCACCGGGGATCGGCGGAGTGAGCGGAGGACCGGCGGACATGAGCGACGAGACCGTGGGGGCGGGCGCGCCCCCGATGGTGCGCATGGCCGGGGTGGACAAGCACTTCGGCGACCTGCACGTGCTGCGCGACATCGACCTCGAGGTCGCGCGCGGCGAGGTCGTGGTGGTGCTCGGGCCCTCGGGCTCGGGCAAGTCGACGCTGTGCCGGGCGATCAACCGCCTCGAGCCGATCGACAGCGGCACCGTCGAGATCGACGGCACCCCGCTGCCCGAGGAGGGCAAGGATCTCGCGAAGCTGCGCGCCGACGTGGGCATGGTGTTCCAGCAGTTCAACCTGTTCGCCCACCTGACGATCCTCGACAACGTCGTGCTCGCCCCGACCCGCGTCCGCGGGGTGTCGAAGGACGAGGCCCAGGAGCGGGCGCGCGCCCTGCTCGACCGGGTCGGGATCGCCGAGCAGGCGCAGAAGTACCCCGCGCAGCTCTCCGGCGGCCAGCAGCAGCGCGTGGCCATCGCCCGGGCGCTCGCGATGGAGCCCAAGGTGATGCTCTTCGACGAGCCCACCTCGGCGCTCGACCCGGAGATGGTCGGCGAGGTCATCGAGGTCATGGCCGGCCTCGCGAAGGACGGCATGACCATGGTCGTGGTGACCCACGAGATGGGCTTCGCCCGCCGTGCCGCCGACCGCGTCGTGTTCATGGCCGACGGCGAGATCGTCGAGGTCACCACGCCCGACAGCTTCTTCTCCCGGCCCGCCACCGAACGGGCCCGCGACTTCCTCGGCAAGATCCTCACCCACTAGAACGGAGCCGTCATGAGACGCGTCGTCTCTGTCCGGACCCTCGGCGTCCTCCTCGCGGTCGTCGCACTGGCGTTCGGCGCCGCGTGCGGCCGCGAGGGCAGCCCCGGCGGACAGCCGGTGGCCGGCGTGCCGGTCGCCCAGAACGTGCAGGTGCCCGGCTCCCCGACGTTCGCGGCGATGCAGCAGCGCGGCCGCCTCGTGCTCGGCGTCAAGAACGACCAGCCGGGCCTGGGCATCCAGGACCCGACCACCGGGCAGTACACCGGGTTCGACATCGAGATCGGCCGCATGGTGGCCGCCGGCCTCGGCTTCGGCCCCGAGCAGATCGACTACCGGGTGATCCCCTCGGCCGCCCGCGAGGACGCGATCTCGCGCGGCGACGTCGACCTCTACGTCGGCACGTACACGATCAACGACTCCCGCAAGCAGCGCGTGGGCTTCGCCGGCCCGTACTTCGTCGCCGGCCAGGACCTGCTCGTCCGCGCCGACGACACCACGATCACCGGCCCGCAGACCCTGCAGGGCAAGCGGGTCTGCTCGGCCACCGGGTCGACGCCGATCCAGCGTGTGCGCCAGCAGAACCTGACCCAGACCGTGGTCGAGTTCCAGAACTACTCGCAGTGCGTCGACGCGCTGCGCGGCGGCCAGGTCGACGCCGTGACCACGGACAACGCGATCCTGCAGGGCTACGCCGCCCAGACGCCCGACCAGCTCAAGGTCGTCGGCGCGACGTTCTCCGAGGAGCCGTACGGCATCGGCATGAACCGTGACGACGCCGCCCTGCGCAACAAGGTCAACGACCTGCTCCAGGCCTCCGAGAGCGACGGCACATGGACGCGGCTCTACAACGAGACGCTGGGCCGCTCCGGGACCCCGGCGCCCCAGCCCCCGCCCATCGAGCGCTACTGACCCGGGGGCGCTGCGCGCCCGTGAGTGCCTCCCCGTGCCGCGGCACGGGGAGGCACCCACGGGCCCCGACGGAGGAGGGGTGGAGGCATGGACGTCCTGTTCGGCAACCTCGGCGAGTTCCTGACCCGCTTCGGCGGCACCATCGCCCTGTTCGTGTGCTCGGCGATCGCGTCGCTGATCCTGGGCGTCGTCCTCGCGGCCATGCGCGTGAGCCCGGTGCCCGCGATGCGCGCCACCGGCACGGTCTACGTGACCCTGCTGCGCAACACGCCACTGACGCTCGTGCTGTTCTTCTTCGCCCTCGGGTTCACCAAGCTCTTCTTCTACCTGCCGTTCTTCCTCCTGGCCGTCATCGGGCTCTCGCTCTACACGGCGGCCTTCGTGTGCGAGACCGTGCGCGGCGGCATCAGCACCGTGTCCGAGGGCCAGGCCGAGGCCGCCCGCGCGCTCGGGTTCGGCTTCACCCAGACCCTCACGCTCGTCGTGCTGCCCCAGGCGGTGCGCTCGGTCATGCCGCCGCTGACCAGCGTGCAGATCGCGCTGCTCAAGAACACGACCGTCGCCGCCGGCTTCTCGGTGTTCGAGGCCGGCGGGTTCTACCGCGCGGTCAACGAGCGCGGCGGCTCCACCCTGGTCGCCCTCCTCTGGGTCGCGCTCGGGTTCGTCGTGCTCGTCATCCCCCTGACGGTGCTGCAGCGCCGGCTCGAGAAGCGCTGGAGCGTGGCCCGGTGAGCGCCCCGACCGCGGTCCTCTTCGACGTCCCCGGACCCCGCGCGCGGGCCCGCAACACCGTCGCCGGCGCCGTCACGCTCGCCGTCGTCCTGGCCCTGGTCGCGGTGCTCGTCTGGCGCATGGCCGCCACCGGCCAGCTCGAGGGCCGCGTGTGGGACTGGGTCCTCTACGAGAACGTGCAGCTGGCGATCCTCGACGGGCTGGTCAAGACGCTGCAGGCGTTCGCGGCCGGCGCCGTGCTGGCGCTGGCGCTCGGCGCGCTGCTGGCGCTGGGCCGCCTCTCGGACCACCGCCCGCTGCGGTCGGTGTGCAGCCTGGTCGTCGAGCTGTTCCGCGCCGTGCCGCTCGTCGTGCTGATGTTCCTGTTCTACTACGGCCTGCCCTCGGCCGGCATCAACGTGTCGACCTTCGTGGCCGTGGTGCTGGGACTGATGCTCTACAACGGTGCGGTCCTCGCCGAGGTCTTCCGCGCCGGCGTGCTGGCCGTGCCCCGGGGACAGTCCGAGGCCGCCTACGCGCTGGGCATGCGCAAGTCCGGCGTCATGCGGTTCGTGCTGCTCCCCCAGGCCGTGCGCTCCATGCTGCCCTCGATCGTCAGCCAGCTCGTGGTGCTGCTCAAGGACACCGCGCTCGGGTTCCTCATCACCTATCCCGAGCTGCTGTTCCAGGCGCAGTTCCTGGGCTCCAACGCCTCGCTCGGCTCGCCGCTGATCCCCGTGGCGCTCGTCGTGGCGGCCATCTACATCACGCTGTGCCTGCTCCTGTCGGCGCTGGCGAACTGGCTCGAGCGGCGCTCGCGCCGGAACCCGGCCGTCATCGCCGTCGCGGTCGAGCGACCCGACGACGCGTGACCGACGGGACGATCCGGCCGGCGCGCCCCGACGAGCTGGAGACCCTCCGCGAGCTCGAGATCGCCGCGGGCGCGCCGTTCCACGACCTCGGGATGGACCCGATCGCCGACGACACCCCGCCCTCGGCGGTCGCGCTCGCGGGGGCGCTCGACCGTGGGGGTCTGTGGGTGCTGGAGGCGGACGGGCGGCCGGCCGCCTACCTCGTGGACGACGTCGTCGACGCCGACGCCCACCTCGAGCAGGTGTCGGTCGACCCGCGGTGGGCGCGCCGCGGCCTCGGCGCCCGGCTCGTCGAGGACCTGGTGCACCGCGCCGCCGCGGCGGGCCGATCGGCGGTCACGCTGACCACCTTCGTCGACGTCCCGTGGAACGGGCCCTACTACGCGCGCCTGGGATTCCGCCCGCTCGCCGAGGACGAGCTCGGGCTCGGGGTGCGGGCGATCCGCCGGGCCGAGATCGCCCGCGGCCTGGACCGCTGGCCACGGATGGCGATGCGCCGG
>CADCTH010000237.1 GCA_902805495.1 uncultured Actinomycetospora sp. | reverse complement strand
CGACGTCCTGCGGCGCCGCCGACTCGATCCCCCACACGGGGTGAACCGCTCTTCGTGCCCGATCCGTGGCGACACGCCGGGTCGCCGCCTCGAACGGCCCTCGCCCCGGAGGCCTCGACACGTCATCATCAAGGGGGGCGCGCGGACCGGGAGGGCCCGACGCGCCGACGACGCCGGGTGGGAGGCGACCGTGCACGCAGAACTGCTGGCGCAGCGGGTCGCCGCGCTCATCGAGGGCGCTGCATTCCCCGACCTCGACACCTCGTCGGTGATGACCGTGATCGCGCTGGTGCTCGCCGGCGCGGGGCTGGTGACGGTCCGTGACTACGTGCTCGACGGCGGCGACCGGATCCCCCTCCTGGTCGCCGAGCCCTTCCCGCGCGTGGAGGCGTCGATCGGCGTGGTGCCGGCGCTCGGCGGCGTCGACGAGACGCTCGCCGCGCGCCTGGCCCACTACGCCCAGCACCCCGCGGTCGACGGCCTCATCGTGGTCAACGCGGTGCTGGGGCCGGTACCGCTGCCGCGGGCCGTCGGGGGCGTCCCGCTGCGCGCGGCGGTCGCCGGGGCCGGCGCCGGCGGCGACGCCTGACGCCGGTCAGCTCCCGAACGCGTCCATCGCCCGGTCGATCGCCGGCAGGAGCAGCGAGCGCGGGGCGAGGCGGCCCCCGAGCGCGCTGAGCTGGTTGACCAGCCCCGGGGTGACGGTGCGGTTCCCGGCCGCCATCGCGGCGACCCCCGCCTCGGCGACGTCGGCGGCCTCGCCGACCACGAGGTCGGGCGCCTCGTCGAACGCGTCGGTGCCGGCCGCGTCGGCGAACCCGGTGCGCGTCAGGCCCGGGCTCAGCGTGGTGAGGGTGATCCCGGTGCCCGCGAGCTCGGTGTGCACGGCCTCCGAGAACGACTGCACGAACGCCTTGCTCGCCGCGTAGCTCGCGGTGCCCGGCAGCGGCTGGAACGCGGTGATCGACGAGACGTTGAGGATCGCGGCCGCGTGCCCGCCACGCTGCACCCGCGGGGTGAACGCGGCGAGCGCGGCGACCGTGAGGTCGTGCAGCGCCAGCACGTTGAGCCGGACGAGGCCGTCGAGGGCCGCCCGCCGGTCGGGGTCGTCGGCGAGGTCGGCGACACGGCCCGTGACGCCGGAGCCCGCAGCGTTGACCAGGCCGGCGAGCCGCGCGTCGCCGAGCACGATCTCGCGGATCGTGGCGAGCCCGTCGTCGGTGCCGAGGTCGGCGGCGTGCACCTCGGCGGTGAGCCCCGAGAGCCCGCGCAGCTCGCCGGCGAGCTCGGCGAGCGCGTCGGCGCGGCGGGCGACGAGGAGCACGGGGTAGCCGCGCGTGGCCAGCGAGCGGGCGATCGCGGCGCCGATCCCGGAGGACGCGCCGGTGACGAGGACGTGGGCGTCGGGACCCGGGGGCGGCAGCGGCATGGCGGAGCAGTACCCCGCCGACGACCCCGGCGCGCAGCACATCACCCCTCCGGAGCAGAGAAACGAGGCGCGATCGTGACCTTGCGCGACGGATCTCGAACCCGGTCGCCTTGAATCGTCCTCGCCGACCTCCCATGCTGACGGAACGTCACCATCATCGGCAGGAGGCCGTCGTGCAGAAGGCAGCCGTCTTCCTCGGGTTCATCCCCTGGATCGTGTTCTCGGTCGTCGCCGGTCCGAGCACGTGGATGTGGGCGGCGGTCACGGCGCTCGCGTGCTCGGTGATCCTCTCGGTGCCGAACTGGCGCCTGAGCCGCTCGATCAGCGTCCTCGACGCCGCCGGCCTCCTCTTCTTCGGCGTCCTGGTCGTGCTCGTACTGGTGCTCGACCGCGCGACGCTGCAGCCGATCGAGGACCGCGCCCAGCTGCTCTCGAGCATCGTCATCGCGGTCGTCGCCCTCGGCTCGCTGGTCGTGGGCCGGCCGTTCACCGAGTACTACGCGCGGCAGCAGACGCCGCGCGAGTCGTGGGACAGCCCGGCCTTCAAGCAGATCAACCGCGTCCTCACCGCGGTGTGGGGACTGGTGTTCGTCGTCAACGCGCTGTGCGACGTGGCCGTCGCCTCCTGGGGTGCGAGCCCGGACGTCTTCAACTGGGTGGTGCCGATCGTCGCCATCGTCGCCGCGGTGCGGTTCACCGGCTGGTACCCCGACCACGTCAGCGGCCGCGACGAGCCGCACGGCGCCCACGAGGCGTCCGGCCCTCCCGCCCAGACGGCCTGACCCGAAGACCGCCACCGCATCGCACGGCGCCCCGGGCGCTGTGGGGTGGTGTCATGACCGGGTACACGCCCGGCGCCGAGGAGGTCGGCCCGTCGCTCGCCGGCACGTTCAAGGACATGCCCGACATCAACGTCGTGCGCCACGGCGGGAAGCTGCTCGCCCTCGGCGAGTCGGCGACGCCGTTCCGGCTCACGCCCGAGCTCGCGACGTGCGGGCGCGAGACCTTCGACGGCACGATCCCGGCCGGGATCACCGCGCACCCCAAGGTCGATCCGCGCACCGGGGAGATGGCCGTCTTCTGCTACGGCCTCGAGCCGCCGTACCTGACCTGGTCGCTGCTGGGTCCCGACGGCTCGACCCGGCGCACGCCGACCGCGGTGCCCGACGTCGACGAGCCGGTGATGGTCCACGACATGGCGCTCACCGAGCGCTTCCTCGTGCTCGTGCTGGCGCCGCTGTACTTCGACATCGCGGCCGCGATGCGGGGTGGGTCGATGCTCGCGTGGTGTCCCGACGACGGCACCCGCGTCGCACTGATCCCGCGCGACGGCGGGCCGGTCCGCTGGGCGACGAGCGAGGCGTACTGGTCCTGGCACAACGCCAACGCCTGTTCCTCGTGGACCCGGCGTCGATGGAGTTCCCGCGCGTCGACGACCGGCGGATCGGTCGGCGCCACGGCGTCGTCGCCCTCGGGACGACGACGGGTACCCAGCGCCTCGTGCCCGGCGACCACGACGCCGTGCTGTGGCTCGACCCGGAGACCGGGCGCACCGTGCGGTGGGACGCCCCGGAGTTCGCGGTCGGCGAGCCGTGCTTCGTCCCGCGCCCGGGCGACGACGACAGCGCGCACGGCTGGTGGGTGACGTTCGCCCTCGAGCGGGCCGACCGGTCGAGCTGCTTCCTGGTGTTCTCCGGCGCCCGATCCGGGTGCGGGACCGGTGGCGACGGTGCGGATCCCGGTGCGCGTCCCGCTCGGCCTGCACGGGGCGTGGCTCCCGACCGAGGAGTAGACCGACCCGGAACGACGGACGCCCCGGCTGCGACGTGCGCAGCCGGGGCGTCCTTCGTTCCGTGCGGTGACTACTGGACGTCGTAGCGGTCCAGCATCATGACCTTGTCCCACGCCTTGACGAAGTCGCGGACGAACTTCTCCTCCGACCCGTTCTCGGCGTAGATCTCCGCGAGGGCGCGCAGCTCGGAGTTCGAGCTGAACACGAGGTCGTTGCGGGTGCCGGTCCAGCGGACCTCGCCGTCGGCGCCGCGGGCCTCGTAGAGCCCCTCCTCCTCGGCGACCTTCGCCCAGGTGGTGTTCATGTCGAGCAGGTTGGTGAAGAAGTCGTTCGTGAGCTGCCCGGGCCGCTCGGTGAGCACGCCGTGCTGCGTACCACCGGTGTTCGCCCCGAGCACCCGCAGACCGCCGACGAGCACGGTCATCTGGGGCGCGGAGAGGTTCAGCAGGCTCGCGCGGTCGACGAGCAGGTACTCGTCCGGGAGCTGGTGGCCCTTGCCGAGGTAGTTGCGGAAGCCGTCCGCGGTGGGCTCGAGGTGGACGAACGACTCGACGTCGGTCCACTCCAGCGAGGCGTCGGTGCGCCCCGGGGTGAACGGGACGGTGACGTCGGCCCCGGCGTCCCGCGCCGCCTTCTCGATCCCCACGCACCCGCCGAGCACGATGAGGTCGGCGAGCGAGACCTGCGTGCCCGAGGCGTTGAACGACGACTGCACGTCCTCGAGGGCCGACAGCGTCCGGCGCAGCTCCTGCGGGTCGTTGACCTCCCAGTCGATCTGCGGGTCGAGCCGCACCCGGGCGCCGTTGGCGCCACCGCGCTTGTCGCCGATGCGGAACGTCGAGGCCGACGCCCACGCCGCCTTGACGAGCTGGGACACGCTCAGCCCCGTGTCGAGGATCTGCTTCTTCAGCTCGGCGATCTCGGTCGAGCCGACGAGCGGGCCCTCGTGCGCGGGCACCGGGTCCTGCCAGATCTGCGTCTCGTCGGGCACCCACGGGCCGACGTAGCGCTGGATCGGGCCCATGTCGCGGTGGGTCAACTTGAACCAGGCGCGGGCGAAGGCGTCGGCGAACTGGTCGGGGTTCTCGTGGAAGCGCTTCGAGATCTCGCCGTAGACCGGGTCGACCCGCAGCGAGAGGTCGGTGACGAGCATCGTGGGCTGGCGGGTCAGCTCACCGGTCTCCGGGTCGGGCACGGTGTTCGCGCCGCCGCCGTCCACCGGGCGGTACTGCCACGCGCCGGCCGGCGACTTGTGCAGCTCCCACTCGTAGCCGAACAGGTTGTCGAAGTAGCCGTTGCTCCACTGCACCGGCGTGGAGGTCCAGGTGACCTCGAGGCCCGACGTGATGGTGTCGCGGCCCTTGCCCTTGCCGAAGCCCTGCTTCCAGCCCAGGCCGCCCTCCTCGATGGAGGCGCCCTCGGGCTCGGGGCCGACGTACTGCTCGGGGTCGGCCGCACCGTGGGTCTTGCCGAAGGTGTGGCCACCGGCGATGAGCGCGACGGTCTCCTCGTCGTTCATCGCCATCCGGCCGAAGGTCTCGCGGATGTCGCGCGCGGCGGCCAGCGGGTCGGGGTTGCCGTTCGGGCCCTCCGGGTTGACGTAGATCAGGCCCATCTGCGACGCCCCGAGCGGCTGCTGGAGCTGGCGGTCGCCGGTGTAGCGCTGGTCGGCGCCGAGCCAGTAGTTCTCCGGGCCCCAGTAGGTCTCGTTGTCGGGCTCGAAGACGTCGGGACGCCCGCCCGCGAAGCCGAACGTCGTCAGGCCCATCGTGTCGAGCGACCGGTTGCCGGCGAGGACCAGCAGGTCGGCCCAGGAGACCTTCCTGCCCCACTTCTGCTTGACCGGCCAGAGCAGGCGCCGGGCCTTGTCCAGGTTGCCGTTGTCCGGCCAGCTGTTGAGCGGGGCGAAGCGCTGCATGCCCATGCCGGCCCCGCCGCGGCCGTCGGCCAGGCGGTAGGTGCCGGCCGAGTGCCAGGCGAGACGGATCATGAAGCCGCCGTAGTGGCCGAAGTCGGCGGGCCACCAGTCCTGGCTCGTGGTCAGGACCTCGTCGACGTCGGCCGCGAGGGCGTCGAGGTCGACGGTGGCGAACTCCTTCGCGTAGTCGAAGTCGGGGTCCATCGGGTTGGAGACCGGCGTGTGCGTCCGCAGGACGCGCAGGTTCAGCTGGTTGGGCCACCAGTCGACGTTGCCGCCGCCCTCGGTCGGGTGCGCGAGGCGACCGTGGTTGACCGGACAGCCACCGGCCTCCTGGGTGTTCATCTCGGTCTCGCGGGTGACGTGCTCGGTCACGGGGAGTCCCTCCCGGGTCACTGTGTCGTCAATGCGGTGGGCGCGGCCGGGGCCGGCGTGACGCGAGCCGCAGTGTCGCGCCTTTTCTGGAAGGGATCAAGTTTTCGGCGCGGACGGGAGCATCTTCCGAGCCGCCGCGCTCCCCGGTTGCCGACTCCGGCGGGCGCTCCTACCGTCGATGCGGCGGTTGACCAGCGCAGCCCTCCATCCGTCACCGGCACCCTGGGGGCTCCGCCGCGATGTCGACCACCTCTGCCCGGCCCGCGTCCGCCACGCCGCGCACGATCACGGCGCCGCCGTACCCGCCGCGGCGCACGCTGCGCGGGTCGGCGGTCGGGCGCATGCTGCGCACCACGGACCCGAAGGACATCGGGATCCTCTACCTGGTGACGTCGTTCGGCTTCTTCCTGGTCGGCGGGCTGATGGCGTTGCTGATCCGCGCGGAGCTCGCCCAGCCGGGGCTGCAACTCCTGTCGGTGGACCAGTACAACCAGATGTTCACGATGCACGGCACGATCATGTTGCTGCTCTACGCGACACCGATCGTCTTCGGCTTCGGGAACTACATCATGCCGCTGCAGATCGGCGCCCCCGACGTCGCGTTCCCGCGGCTGAACGCCTTCTCGTACTGGCTGTTCCTCTTCGGCGGCATCATCGTCGTCTCCGGGTTCTTCACCCCCGACGGCGCCGCGTCGGCCGGCTGGTTCGCCTACACGCCGCTCTCTGACGTCAAGTACACGCCGGGACTGGGCCAGGACGTGTGGGGCGTCGGTCTCGTGATCTCGGGTCTGGGCACGATCCTGGGCGCGGTCAACTTCGTGACCACCATCGTCTGCATGCGGGCCCCGGGCATGACGATGTTCCGGATGCCGATCTTCT
>CADCTH010000236.1 GCA_902805495.1 uncultured Actinomycetospora sp. | reverse complement strand
ATCTACCGCGCCGGCGCCTAACTGAGCGGCATTGCACCACATCTGTCACTGGCTCGACGGCGGCGACACCGCGGTCGAGAACATGGTGCTGCTCTGCCAGCACCACCACCTGGTCATCCACCACGACCACTGGCAGCTCGAGATGATCGACGGGCTCCCGTGGTTCACCCCGCCACCCTGGATCGACCCCGACCAGCAATCCCGCCCCGGCGGACGACCCCGCGTCCCCCTCTGATCGCGGCGCCCTCACCCCACCCGCAGCCCCCGGACGAGCTGGTCGACCAGGGTGCGGGCGAAGGCCTCGGTGAGCGGCTGGTCGGGGATGAGCAGGCGGTGGTAGCACGCGCCCCAGAGCTGGTCGACCACCGCTTCCGCGTCGACGTCGGGGCGCAGCTGGCCGCGGTCGCGGGCCTGCTCGATCGCCGTCACGGCCAGGGCGCGCCGCGGCGCCGAGTAGCGCTCGCGGTAGGCCGCGGCGAGTTCGGGGTCGGTCTGCGACCACCCGATCAGCTCGGCGATCACCCGCCCCGCGCCCGTCCCCGTCACGAGGCGGACGAAGGCGGTGAGCTGCTCGGTGAGGTCGGCGGTGATGTCGCCGGTGTCCGGGAAGGCCAGCGTGGTCTCGACCGTGCGGAAGTAGGCCTCGGCCGCGAGCGCCCCGCGGGTGGGCCACCACTTGTGCAGGGTGGTCCGGCTCGCCCCCGACAGGGTCGAGACCCGCTCGAAGGTGAAGCCGGCCATGCCCTCGCCCAGCAGCAGCTCGCTGGCGGCGTCCAGGATCTCCCCGCGCACCTCGTCGGCCGGTCGCCGCCCGCGGCCGCGGGTCCGCCGTTGCTCGGTCCCGGCCACGTGCGGCGATGCTAGCGACCGCGTCGTCACGCCGAGAGCTGCCGCCGCGCGTGCAGCAGGTCGTCGAGGCCGATGCGCCGGTAGAACTCGGTGCGGACCCGGTCGCCGACGGCGTTGACCACCTCGGCCCCGTCGTCGGCGGGGTCGACGTGGACCCGGAAGGGACGCGACCCGGCCGGGGTGTCGACCACGCGGACGATCGTGCGGGCGACCTCGGCCGGATCGGCGTCCGCCGGCGCGAGCTCGGCGAGGCGGGCGCCGACCTGGTCCATCAGCCCGCCGTAGCGCTCCTCGTAGGCGCCGGCGACGGCGTCGTCGGACGCGTGCCCGGCGTGGGCGAAGTGGTTGGTGCCGCTGGTGAACGAGCCCGGGACGACGATCGTGGTGTCGACCCCGAACCGCGCGAGCTCGGCGGCGTAGCTGACCGCCAGCGAGTCCATCGCGGCCTTCGCCGCGAAGTAGGGCGCGAGGTAGGGCGGGGTGCCGCCGCGGGTGCTGGTCGACCCCACCCACAGCACCAGCCCGTGGCCCTGCGCGCGCAGGTGGGGGAGCGCGGCGCGGTTGACCCGCTGGGTGGAGACGACGTTGGTGTCGTACACGTCGACCAGCTGCTCGGGGGTGAACGCCTCGGTCGGGCCGAGCACCATGTGCCCGGCGTTGTGGACGACGACGTCGAGGTCCCGGCGTCGGCGACCACGCGGGCGATCCCGGCATCCACCGACGCCTGGTCGGCGACGTCGAGCTCGACGGTGCGCAGGTCCACCCCGTGCTCGGCGGCGAAGGCCGCGGCGTCGGCGACGGCGGGTGCGTTGCGGCCCCCGGTGTCGCGGAGGCCGGCGTAGACGGTGTGGCGGGCGCGGGCGAGCTCGCGGGCGCTCATCGCGCCGAACCCGCTCGACGCGCCGGTGATGACGATGACCTGGCTCATGCTCTTCTCCTGCGTGATGGTGCTGCTGGTCACGCGAGCCCGCCGTTGGCGAACAGCGTCTGGCCGTTGACCCACCGCGCCGGCCCGGCGAGGAACGCCACGGCCTCCGCGATGTCCTCGGGCTGCCCGAGGCGCTCGAGCGGCGGCGCCGCCGCGAGGCCCGCGACCTGCTCCTCGGACTTGCCCTCCAGGAACAGCGGCGTCGCCGTCGGCCCGGGGGCGACGGCGTTGACCGTGACGTCGCGGCCGCGCATCTCCCGGGCGAGCACCGGGACCAGCGACTCGACCGCGCCCTTGCTGGCCACGTAGGCGCCGTAGGTGGGGAACGACAGGCGGTTCACCGTGGTCGAGAAGGCGATGATCGCCCCGCCGGCCCGCACCCGGCGGGCGGCCTGCTGGGCGACGACGACCGTGCCGCGGATGTTGGTGCGGTGCATGCGGTCGAGGTCGTCGAGGTCGAGCTCGGCGATCGGGGCCAGGATCATGATCCCGGCGGTGTTGACGACGACGTCGATCCCGCCGAACGCGGCCTCGACCGCGTCGAACGCGGCGGCCATCTGCTCCGGGTCGGCGACGTCGCCGCCGACCGCGATCGCCTCGCCGTCCGCGCCCTCGATCGCCGCGACGACCTCCTTCGCCCGCGCCTCGTTGCCCGCGTAGTGCACGGCGACGGCCATCCCGTCGCGGGCGAGCCGCTCGGCCACCGCGCGGCCGATGCCCCCGGAGCCGCCGGTGACGAGCGCGGTGCGGGTCGGTGTCTCGGTGCTGCTCACGGATGCCTCCGATATCGATGTGGACTCTCTGTCCACAAACAGGGAAGCACGAAAAGAACGCTGTGTCCACATAGAGGGAGAGGCCCTTGCGCTCTGATACCCCCTAGGGGTATCAAGGCGGCATGACGACGCCGTCTCTCCACCACCCGTCCGGCTGGGCCTCCGTGCCCTGGTCCACCGCCGCCCAGGCGACGCTGCACTGCCTCACCGGCTGCGCGATCGGCGAGGTGCTCGGCATGGTCATCGGGACCGCACTGGGCCTGTCCACCGTCGCGACGGTCGCGCTCGCCGTCGCGCTGGCGTTCGTCTTCGGCTACGCGCTGACCATGCGCGGGGTCCTGCGTGCGGGCGTCGGGTTCCGGCAGGCGGTGCGCGTCGCCCTGGCCGCGGACACCGTCTCGATCGCCGTGATGGAGATCGTCGACAACGCGGTGATGGTCGGCGTCCCCGGGGCGATGGAGGCCGGCCTCTCCAGCGTGATCTTCTGGGGCGCGCTGGCGTTCGCGCTGCTCGTCGCGTTCGTCGTCACGACGCCGATCAACCGCTGGATGATCAGCCGGGGCCGGGGGCACGCGGTCGTGCACGCGTACCACGGCCACTGACGGCCCCTGACGCGGAGATCAGTCGTCGGCGACCTCGAGCAGCGTGCCGCCGGTGAGGGCGACGAGCTCGTCGGCGGTGGTCGGGAACATCGCGTGCTCGTCGCCGGCGCCGGCCCAGACGGTGTCGTAGGCGGTCAGGGCGACGTCGACGACGCACGCCAGCGGCGCCGGGTGCCCCACCGGCGCCACCCCGCCGACGCGCTGGCCGGTGGCGCGCAGCACGGTCTCGGGGTCGGCGCGCTTGACCCGGCGCCGGGCCACCCCGAGGTGGTCGGCGACGCGGCGGGGGTCGACGCGGTGCGCGCCCGAGGCGAGCACGAGGACCACGCCCTCGCCCGCGGTGAAGACGAGGCTGTTGGCGATCGCGCCGACCGGGCAGCCGAGCTGCTCGGCGGCCGCGGCGGCCGAGGGCACCGGGGTGTCGAAGCCGCGGATCTCCCGCGGCGCCCCGGCCGCCTCGAGCGCGCGCCGCACGGCGTCCCGTCCCGTCTGCGTCTCCACGGGCCGGGAGGCTAGGCGATCACGCCGTGAACACGGTCTGGATCCCCGCGTGGCGCCGCCCGTCGGCGAGGGCGACCAGGTGGGCGGGTGCGTCGCCCAGCGGCACGCGGTCGGTGACGACGTGGGCGACGAGGTCGTCGCCGCGCGCCGCGAGCAGGTCCAGGGTGGCCGCCGAGAGCCGGTCGCGGTCCCACGTCCCGCGCAGCGCCCGCGGCACCCGCCCGATCTGCGCGCACCGCACGCCGAGCCCGTTGTGGTGGAACTCCTCGCCGAGCCGGACCGCCTCGGCGCCGCCGGCGTAGAACGCCAGGTCGATCACCGTCGCCTGGGGGCGCAGCAGCCGCAGCGCCGTGGCCAGCGCGGATGCCCGCCCGCGGCACTGGAAGACGACGTCGGCGCCGTGGTCGCCGGGGCCGTGGCGCCAGCCGCGCTTGAGGTCGACGAGTGCTCCCGGGTCGTCGGGGTCGCGCGCCGCCAGGCCCAGCGCCTCGGCGACCGCCCGTCGGCCCGGGGTCGGGTCGAGCACGGTCACCGAGGCAGCGCCGAGCTCCGCGGCGAACAGCCCGGTCAGCAGGCCCACCACGCCGGCGCCGACGACGGCCACGGTGCGGTCGCGCACGCCGGCGTCGAGGTCGTCCGCGCCCTCCTCGGCCGCCGCGTGCAGCACGCCGTTGGCGCAGATGGGGCCCATGTGGGCGGCGTAGACGCCGAGCACGGGGTCGAGGGCCGGGGGCAGCGGCACGACGCGCTCGGTGGCCGGGTCGGCGCGGTGGGCCGTGCGGTGGCCGTAGGTCATCGCCACGAGCTCGCCCACCCGGCGTCCCGACGACGGTCCGGCGTCCACGACCTCGCCCACCTGCATGTAGCCGACCTTGCGGACGGGGTAGCCGGCGCCCGGCCGCCCGTCGTCGAAGAGCCCCAGCTCCGCGTCCCAGCCGCTCGTGAGCATGGCGTTGGTGCCCTTGACCCAGCTCAGGTCGGTGCCCGCGGAGAGCCCGGAGAAGCGGGTGCGCACGTCGAAGCCGCCGTCGGGCAGCGGGCCGGTCGGATCGTCGGGCACGAACCGCACCTGGCCGGGTCCGTCGACGACGAGGAGCTCACCCACCGAGCACCACCGGCTGCCCCGACGCCACCGAGTCGGCCAGCGCGCACGCGAGCCGGTGGGTGCGCAGGCCCTCGGCGTGGTCGACCACCGTGCCGGCCCCGGACGGCTCCCGGCCGTGCAGGTGGTCGACGAACGCGCGGTCGGCGGCGGTGCGGGCCTCGGCCGGGTCGACCTCGACGGTCCAGGTGCCGCCCTCCCCGCCGCCGTCGCGCACGGTGAGCTGCTCCTCGGTGATGCTCAGCGCGAGGTCGTCGGCGTAGACCTCCAGGCCCGCGCGGTGCTTCCACGCGAGCCGGCAGGTCGCGGCGAGCGTGCCCACGGCCCCGCCGGCGAAGCGCAGCGTGCCGGCGGTGGCCGCGTCGACGTCGCCGCCCGCGGGCGCCGCGGCGTCGACCACGGCGTGGACCGCGGTGACCTCCCCGCCCAGCAGCCGCGCGAGGTCCAGGACGTGCACGGCCTGCTCGACGACCTGGCCGCCCGACGACCCCCGGTGCGCCCACCACGCCACCGGCGGGACCTTGTCCAGCCAGGTCGCGGTGACCAGCCGGACCGTGCGCCCGGCGAGCACCTCGTGGGCGCGGGCCACCACGGTCGACGAACGCCAGTGGTGGCCCACCGACGTCGGCACCCCGGCGGCGTGCACCGCGGCCTGCACCCGTTCCGCGGTCGCGACGTCGAGCCCCAGGGGCTTCTCGACGAACAGCGCCACCCCGGCCGCGGCGAGGCGCTCCTCCACCTCGCCGTGCGCGAACGGCGGGACGCACACCCATGCCGCGTCGACGCCCCGCGCGAGCAGGTCGTCGACATCGTCGGCAGGCGTGGTGCCCACCGTGGCGGCGAGGTCCGCCGCGCGATCGCGGTCCGGATCCGTGACGCCGACCAGCGTCACGTCCGGCATCGCGGCCAGTGCTCCCGCGTGCCGCCGCGCGACCCCGCCGGCCCCGATGATCCCGACTCGACAACCCCTGATGTTCACGATCGCGCTGGTACCCCGTCGGGCGAATCGGGCACCACGCGGCATGCTCCCCGAGGTCCGTGCCTGGCTCACGCACCGAACCAGCCGAACGGAGGACTGGCTGCTGGGCCACATGGTCGAGCAGAAACGCGGACGGCGCATCAGCGTCGTGCTCCCGGCCCGGGACGAGGCGGCGACGATCGGCGGGATCGTCACCGCCGTCCGCGAGGCGCTCGTCGAGCGGGCCGGTCTGGTGGACGAGATCCTCGTCGTCGATTCCCGGTCGCGGGACGCCACCGCGGAGGTCGCGTCCGCCGCCGGCGCGACGGTCGTGCACCAGGACGCGGTGCTCCCGGAGACGCGGCCCGCGCACGGCAAGGGGGAGGCGCTGTGGAAGGGCGTCGCCGCGAGCTCGGGCGACCTCGTCGCGGCGATCGACGCCGACCTGCGCGACGTCGAGCCGGGCTTCGTCTCCGGGCTGCTGGGCCCGCTGCTCGCCGACCCGGGCGTCGCCTTCGTCAAGGGCTTCTACCACCGGCCGCTGATCGGCGACACCGTCGACGTCGACGGCGGCGGCCGGGTCAGCGAGCTCGTCGCCCGCCCGCTGCTCAACCTCGCCTGGCCGCAGCTGGCGGGGTTCGTGCAGCCGCTGGCCGGCGAGTTCGCCGCGCGGCGCGACCTGCTGGAGGCGATCCCGTTCGCCACCGGCTACGGCGTCGAGCTCGGGATGCTCGTCGACGTCCTCGACCTCGCCGGCCTCGACGCCATGGCCCAGGTCGACCTCGGGGTCCGCATCCACCGCCACCACGACCTGCTGGCGCTCGGGCGCATGTCCGCCCAGATCCAGCTGGCGGCCTCGGCGCGCCTCGCACGCCAGGGCGTGCTCACCCGCGCCCCCGAGGCGACGACGCTCGTGCAGTTCCGGCGCCGGTCGGGGCCGGCGCCCGGCGGCCACGACCGCGAGGTGGAGGAGACCGACGTCGCCGTCGACGAGCGCCCTCCGCTGCGCGAGATGCTCGCCAGCTCGCGGCCGGTGGCCCGATGAGTGCGCGCCCGCTCACCGTCCTCGTCGACGCCGGACCGTGGCTGCCCGTGCCGCCGGCGGGCTACGGGGGGATCGAGGCCGTGCTGGCCACGCTCGTCCCGGAGCTGCGCCGACTGGGGGTCCGGGTGGTGCTGGCGACGGTCGGGGAGAGCCGGCTCGAGGTCGACGAGCAGGTCACGACGTTCGCCGAGCCCCGCTTCGCCGACATCGCCGCGCCCTACAACCGGGTCATGGGCGTCGCCGCCGCGCACGTCGACGGCGTGCTGCAGGAGCTGCGGCGCCGCGACGACGTCGACGTCGTGCACTCCCACCTCGAGGCCTGGGGCCTCGTGTCCTACGCCGACGCCGGCGTGCCGGTCCTGCACACGCTGCACTGGGACCTCGCCAAGCACCCCGAGCTCTACGGCCGCTTCGACGGGCGGGACCGGGTGTTCGTCAACGGCGTGTCCGCCGCGCAGCTCGCCGGCGCCCCGGCCGCGCTGCGGGACCAGGCGCTCGGGCACGTGCACCTGGCGACGCCGCTCGCGGACGCGGAGCCGCCGGTCGCCGAGGCCGGCGACCACCTCGTCGTCCTCGCCCGGCTCACCCCCGCCAAGGGCCAGGACGTCGCCGCGCGCCTCGCGCACCGCACGGGCCGCCGGGTCGTGCTCGCCGGACCCGTCGGGCCCCACCACGACGCCGCGGCCCTCGACGCCGCGCTGGCCGCCGACCCCCGCGCGCGCGAGCACCCGGACGTCGCGTGGTTCCTCGACACGGTCGCCCCGCTGCTCGACGGCGACCGCGTCCGCTGGGTGGGGGCGCTGCGCGGCGCCGAGCGCGACCGGCTCGTGGCGACCGCGTCGGCCCAGCTCTGCCCGCTGCGCTGGGAGGAGCCCGGCGGCACGGGGATCGTCGAATCGCTCGCCCTGGGTACGCCCGTCGTGGGGTACGCGCGCGGCTGCCTGCCCGAGCTGCTCGACGAGGGGAGCACCGGACGGCTCGTGGCCCCGGACGACGAGGACGCCCTCGCCGCCCTGCTCGCGGACCGCGCGGAGCGCACCCTCGACCGCGCCGCCTGCCGCGCCGCGGCCCGGCACCGCTTCACCCCGGCGGTCATGGCCCGCGGCTACCTCGCGCTCTACCGGGAGGTCCTGGCGCGCGCCGCGCGTCCCGGCCGGACCCCGCTGCTGGCCGTCGCAGAGCCCTCGACCGGCTGAGACGCCCTCGCCGTTGCGGTGTTCGCGCCGGACGGCTGGGCCTTTCGGTCCCGTTTCGGACCCGGGCGGACAGGGTGATCCTGATCCCCATGACCACGACGGCGCCCCGCCGCGCCACCACCGGCTCGCGCGCCCGCATCCGTGACCGCGGCCAGGTCGACGCGATGGTCCTCGCGGCGCTGGCCGACGGGCCGCTGCGCCACGACGAGATCGCCGACGTCCTGCGGCGCCGGGTCGGCGACGCGCTCGACCTGCCGCTCTCCCGGATCGTGCCGACGCTGCACCGCCTCGCGCGGAACCGGCTCGTGAGCCGGCCCTCCCGGGACCCGCGCCGCTACCACCTCACCGAGACCGGGACGCGCTCGCTGGCCGCCCGCGTCCGGGCCGCGGACGCCTTCGCCACGTCGCTGCACCACCTCGCGGACACCGACGGGGAGGGAAGCACGTAGGCCCCGCCACGGCTACGGTGCCCGGGTCGAGGGAGGTGGGGTGGAGGAGCACGTGCACGTGCCGCCACGCCCGGCGCGCGAGCTCGCCGCGGCCCGCCGCCACCACGACCGCACCGGTCGCTGCGTGTTCTGCGACGTCGTCGCCGCCGAGGCGGGCGGGGTGCGCGAGGTCGTGGCCGGCGAGCACGTCGTCGCCGGGGTCCCGCCGTGGGCGCGGTTCCCCTACGAGATCGACGTCTGGACCCGCGAGCACGTCCCGTCGCTGCCCGAGCTCCCCGCCGACGCCCGCGCCGACCTCGCCCGGGTGCTGGCCCGGGTGCTCGCCGGCTACGACGCCTTCTTCGGCGTCGCGACGTCGTACCTGATGGGCATCCACGCGGCCCCCACCGACGGCACCGACCGCGACGTGGCGCACCTGCACCTCGAGATCTGCCCGCCGCACCGTGGCGCGGGCCGGCTGAAGCACCTCGCGGGCTCGGAGACGTTCGGCGGCGCGTTCCTCGCCGACGCGGCCCCCGAGGTCGCGGCCGCGCGCCTGCGAGAGGCGTGCGCGGGGGTGGAGGTGCCGGCATGAGCGACGTGAGCGACGTGGTCCAGACCTTCCGCGACGCCGTCGGCCGCGAGCCCGAGGGCGTGTTCTCGGCGCCGGGCCGGGTGAACCTCATCGGCGAGCACACCGACCACAACGAGGGCCACGTGCTGCCCTTCGCCATCGACCGCCGCTGCCGGGTCGCCGCGGCGCGGCGCGCCGACGACGTCGTCACCGTGCGCTCCGCGCAGGAGCCCGGCGACACCGTGACGACGACGCTGGACGCGCTGACGGCGGCGCGCGGCTGGTCGGCGTACGTGCTCGGGACGCTGTGGGCGCTGCGCGAGGCGGGGCTGCCCGGCGCCGGCTGGGACCTCGTCGTGGCCGGCGACGTCCCGCTGGGCGCGGGCCTCTCGTCGTCGGCGGCGCTCGAGTGCGCGGTGGCGCTGGCCGTCGACGAGCTGTCCGGGGCCGGCCTCGACCGCCACGCCCTGGCCCGCGCCGGGCGCCGCGCCGAGAACGACGTGGTCGGGGCGCCGGTGGGGAT
>CADCTH010000235.1 GCA_902805495.1 uncultured Actinomycetospora sp. | reverse complement strand
GCGCGGGCCGGTGGGTTCGCTCGGGCGCCGGAGCTGGGGCGGGAGCGGGCTCGCGCTCGGCGTCCTGGCGGCGGGCAGGGCTCGCGGGGCGCGAGGCCGTGGTGGTGACCGGGCGGGCGGGGCGGCGGCGCGCCGACGGTGCGGTCCGCGGAGTCACCGTGCGGCGGCGGCGGTCGTGCACCACGGCGACGAGCAGGCCGGCGATGCCGAGCGCGGCGACGCCGGTGAGCAGGATCGCGAGCCGGCCCGTCAACGGGGAGGCGGGGTCGTCGTCCTCGGCCACGAGGGCGGCGGACGAGCCCGTGCCGAGCACCCGGGCCGGCGCGTCGGCCGGCTCGCCGCCGACGAGCGCGACGCGGACCGTCATGCGGGCCCCCATCGGACTGCCGCAGCCGTCGAGCGGCACCAGGCGGCGTCCGGCCGGGCCGTCGACGGCGACGGTGTCGCGGGGGTCCTCGCCGACGCACGAGCTCGACGCCACGACGGTCCCGGGCCCGACGAGCTCGACGGGACCGGGGCCCGCGGGGGCGGCCCCGACGGCGTCGTTCGCACGGGCGCCGACCGGGAAGGCTGCGACGATCAGCCACACCGCGACGCCGGCACCGACCGCCAGCGCGAGCAGGAGGGCGAGCACCGGGCGGTGGCGCCGTGTCCGCGTCGCCCGCACCGGCGTGCGGCGGGCGCCGCGCACCAGGTGGGAACGATCCAGAGCCGACCCCGTCGCTGCCCTCGTGGATGACACGGACGGGATTCAAACACCCGCGACGCCCCCACGATCGAGGCATCTCCGCTGCTCACGATCCGGCGTCTGCTAGGGCGATCCGGGGACGTCGACGGCTCCCCGACCCGCCCGACACCCGCTCGCCGACCCCGCCGGGTGACACCTCACCGGTCCCCTGGGACGGGTGGGTGACGGGCCCTGCGCGACCCGACACGCCGCCCTCGCCGTCACACCTTCGGTGGACCCGTCCCGGGCCGGCGCGGGACCCGGGGAGCGCTCTCAGGCGAAGGCGTCCACGCCCGTGCGCTCCGCCGAGATCGCCCAGAGGTGCGCCGCGGCGTCGGGGTCGAGGGCGTAGGCGCGCACGCCCCGGCGCTGCGGCGAGGACTCGTCGGTGGCCTCGGCGACGTCGCAGTCCTCGAGGTAGAGCCCGCCGCGGCCGGCGAGCTGCGGCGAGGTCGCGGCCCAGACCTCGGTGGCGGCGCCCGCCGCGGGCGTCTTGAACCCCGCCGCGGCCTCCGGGGTCGGGTTGCCGTCCTCGTCGAGCCACCCGAGCGCCACCATCTCCGCACGGGGCAGGTGGCGCTGCAGCGGGGTCATGATTCCGCCGGGGTGCAGGGCGAACGCCCGGACGCCCTGCGGCGCGGCGAGGGCGTCGAGGTGCACGGCGAACAGGACGTTGGCCGTCTTGGCCTGCCCGTAGGCGGCCCACTTGTCGTAGGGCTCGGCGCGCCAGTCGAGATCGTCGAAGCGCACCGGCGAGAAGTGGTGCCCGCGCGACGACACCGAGACGACGCGGGCGTCACGGCCGCGCACGATCGCCGGCCACAGCCGGTTGACCAGCGCGAAGTGCCCGAGGTGGTTGGTGGCGAACTGCGCTTCCCACCCCGGCCCGACGCGCGTCTCCGGCGTCGCCATGATCCCGGCGTTGTCGATCATCATGTCGATCGCGCGGTCGGAGGCGAGGAAGCGGTCGGCGAACGCGGCGACGCTGTCGAGGTCCCCCAGGTCCAGGGCGTCGACCTCCACGCGGTCGAGGCCGTCGAGCGCCTCCTTCGCCTGGTCGGGGCGCCGGGCGGGGACGACGACGTGCGCGCCGGCCGCGGTCAGCGCGCGCGTCGCCTCGAGCCCGAGCCCCGAGTAGCCGCCGGTGACGACCGCGAGCCGGCCGGTGAGGTCGAGGCCCTCGAGGACCTCGGTGGCGGTGGTGTCCTTGCCGAAGCCGGACGGGATCGGGTGCTGCTCATCGATCATGCGATCGACGTTAGGCCTTCGAGCGCGCTCGAACGCAAGCCACCTACAGCCCGCGCGCCCCGAGCAGCCGCCACAGGTGCGCGGTGGCCTCGGCGCCCGCGAGCAGCAGCGGCAGGACGGCGCGCTCGTCGGGGGCGTGGATGCGGTCCGAGGGCAGCATGACCCCGAGGAAAGCCAGCGGGGCCGCGAGCTCGGTCGACAGCAGGGCCTCGGGGCCGCTGCCGCCCTCGCGCGCGGGCAGCACCTCGGCGCCGAGCGCGGCGCCCATGGCCTCGCGGATCGTGGTGACCAGCGTCGAGTCGACGTCGCAGATCAGCGGTGGGACGCCGGGGCCACCGGCGATGACCTCGGCCTCGATCCCGGGCGGCGTGTGCGTGGCGACGAACTCCCGCACGCCCGCCAGCACGCGCGCCGGGTCCTGGTCGGCGACGAGACGGAACGTCAGCTTCGCGGTCGCCGCGTGCGGCACGATCGTCTTGTGCCCGGGGCCGCCGTAGCCACCGTGCAGGCCGTTGACCTCGGCGGTCGGGCGTGCCCAGAGCCGCTCGTAGGTGCTCCAGCCCTCCTCGCCCGCGGTGGCGCGGGCCCCGGCGGCGGAGCCCGCCAGCCACGCCGGCTCGTCGAAGGGCAGCGCGGCCCAGGCGGCGCGCTCGCGGTCGGTGGGCGGGCGCACGTCGTCGTAGAAGCCGGGCACCTGCACACGCCCGTGCTCGTCGTGCAGCGCGGCGACGAGCCGGGCGAGCTCGGTGACCGGGTTGGGCACGGCGCCGCCGAACTGCCCGGAGTGCAGGTCGACCGACGCGCCCCGGAACACGATCTCGGTGTCGACCATCCCGCGCATGCCCGTGCACACGGTGGGGGCGTCGCGCCCGACCATGCCGGTGTCGGTGACGACGATCGCGTCGCAGGCCAGCGCCTCGCGGTGCGCGGCGAGCAGCGCCGCGAGGTGCGCCGAGCCCGACTCCTCCTCGCCCTCGGCGAGCAGCTTGAGGTGCACCGCGGGGGCGTCCGTGCCGGTCGCGGCCAGGTGCGCCGCGACGCCGAGCCGCACCATCGCGAGGTGGCCCTTGTCGTCGGAGGCGCCGCGCCCGCGCAGCTCCTCCCCCACCACCTCGGGCTCGAACGGGGCGAACGACCAGCCGTCGGCGAGGTCCGCGGGCTGGACGTCGTGGTGCCCGTAGACGAGGACGGTCGGCACTGTCGGATCCGCCGGGCCCGCCGCGGGCCACGACGCGTACACCGCCGGCAGGGCGTCGGTGTCGTCCCACACCTCGACGTGCGGCCAGCCCTCGGCGCGCAGCCGCTCGGCCAGCCACGCCGCCGAGCGGGCGACGTCGCCGTGGTGCTGCGGGTCGGCGGAGATCGACGGGATGCGCAGCCAGTCCTGGAGGTCCTCGACGAACCTCTCGGCGCGGACGGCCACCTCGCGCGCTTCGGCCGACGTCCCGGACGCCGTACTGGTCATGGACGGCACGCTAGTCGCGAGCCCCGCGCACGACACCGCCCGGCCACCGCGGGCGCGGCGACCGGGCGGGAAGACCCGACGGGGTGCTCAGCGGCGCGCGGGCACGGGCCCCCGGAACCACGCGACGACGGCGAGCAGGACACCGAGGATCACCGGCGTGTACCAGAAGCCCTCGGACAGGAAGAACAGCTGCGCGATCGTCGCGCCGACCATGAGCGCGACCAGGCAGGACGCCGCGAGCCGCGTGAACCGCGGGACCAGCAGGCCGATCCCGCCCGCGATCTCGAGGACGCCGACGACGTAGCGCAGCCACGGGCCGGTCCCCAGGTCGGTGAAGATCTGGACCGCGTAGGCCTCACCGAACAGCTTCGGCGCGCCGGAGCCCGCGACGAACACCAGCGCCAGCAGCACCTGCAGCGTCCAGAGCGCGATCACGGCGCCGCGGGAACGGGTCGGAGCGGGGGCGGACGGTGCGGCGGTCGCGGTCATCGGGGTCCTCCTGCGGAGCCGGGGTGTCTGGTGGAGGAGTCTGGTGGTCCTGGAGTAGTTCGTCAATACTTCTCGATACGGAAACAGGACTCTTCCGTCCTCGCGGTCGGGTGGGCTCTCCTGGACCCGTGACGCCCGCCGGATGGACAGCGCCCCCGGACTTCACCACCCGCCCGGTGCTCGAGGGCACGGTCGGGATGGCCGCGTCGACGCACTGGGCGGCGTCCGCCACCGCGGTCGGCGTCCTCGAGCGCGGCGGCACGGCGTTCGACGCCGCGGTCGCCGCGGCGTTCGTCCTGCAGGTCGTCGAGCCGCACCTCAACGGGCCCGGCGGCGACCTCGCCGCGGTGTTCGCCACCGCCGACGACCCGACGCCGCGCGTGCTCGACGGCCAGGGCCCGG
>CADCTH010000234.1 GCA_902805495.1 uncultured Actinomycetospora sp. | reverse complement strand
CTACCTCGGCGGCGCGGCGCTGCTCGTCCTCGGGGTCGTCGACCTGCCCGTGGTCGCGGGTGGCGCGCTGGCCTACGAGGCGATCCGCCGCTGGCGCCCGGCGCGCTGAGCCGCGATCAGGACGTCGCGCGCAGCAGCTCGTCGAGCCACGCCGCGGTCTTGGTGCGCTGCTGCGCGGCCGGGGTGGCGCCGTGGCGGACGAGGAAGCGGCTGACGGCGCGGGCGACCGCCGGCGCCTCGGCGGGCGCGCAGCGCGCCGAGAACTCCTCGAGCACCCGGCCCGCCGGGAACCGGCAGCGCTCGTGGCGGGCGTGGGCGAGCCCGCAGCGCGGCCGCGGCACCACGGTGCGCTCGACCGTCAAGGGGCCGTGGACGACCAGGTCCTGACCGGTCGCGCGCAGGCCCGGGACGGCGCCGGCCAACAGCGCCGCCTGGGGCGCGGTCATCAGCGCGTGGACGTCGAGGTCCCCGTCGCGGCACGCGGCCGCGAGGTCGGCGGCGAGGGTGTCGCGCAGCTCGGCGCTGTGGTACGCGTGCCCGGGCAGGACGTCGACCTCGACCCGGGCGTCGGCGGGACGTCGCTGGTCCGGTGCGGTGCCCTCGTCGCGGACCCGCACGGTGAGGTCCCAACGGTCGCGCCCCCGGTCGCGCAGACGGACGTGGACCCCGACGCGGGCGAGCAGGAGGTCCGCGGTGTCGAGCAGGTAGAGCCGGCGCTGGCGGACCCGGCCCCCGTGGTGCCCGGTGAAGTGCCCCGCGCCGGGGACGAGCAGGACCTTGAGCTCGACGCTCCCGGCGCCCGCGGCCGCGATCGTCTGCCAGAGCGGGTCGCCGGGCGGCGGGAACCCCGGGACGTCCGCGCGGCCTCCCGGGGAGGCCCGGGCGGTGTCGAGCACGGCGGCTCCTCGCGACTCGTCGGCGACACCGGCGTCGCCAACTCGGGGGCTCGGGCGCCGCGGCAGGCTGCTCGACCGCGGTCCGCCGACGGTACCGACCGTGCGACCGGCGGACAGCCCGGACGACGGCGCCCGCGCCGGACGGTCAGCGCCGGGCCAGGCCCTGCGGGGGCTTCGGCGCGCTCTCCCACAGCTCGCCCCCGGTGAGCACGTAGACGAACGGCACCACCGGGATGAGCGCGAGGACGGCCCACACGATCTTCGCCGTGCCGCTGAGCCCGGGGCGCACGACGAGGTTGAGCCACACGAGCACCACGGCGATCGGGTGCAGGAAGCAGACCAGGAGCTCCGCGAGCTTCTTCATCGCCGTCCACCTCCACGGGCCGTCGGAGAGCCGACCGTAGCGCCGGGTCCGTCCGCGGCACCAGATCCGCCGGGCAGCAGCGCGCGCAGCACGTCCTCGCACGCGGCGGCGCTCCAGGGCGCGGGGTCGCACCAGCAGCGCAGGAACAGCCCGTCGACGCCGGCGGCGGCCGCGGCGCGCGCGGTGGGCTCGGGCACGAGGGGGGCGAGCAGGGTGTCGAGCGCGGTGGTCCAGCGCACCCACTCGGCACGCAGGGCCGGGCGCCGGCCGGCCTGCAGGAACAGCTCGTACTCGGCCGCGAGCGCGTCGGTGCGGTCGGCGGCCTGCAGGGCGACCAGGGCGGCGAGGGCGCGCACCGGGTCGTCCTCCCGCGCGCAGCGCTCGAGCGCGGCGACGTAGGAGTCGTTGACCGCGGCCAGCGTGGCCGAGAGCAGCGCGTCGACGGTCGGGAAGTGGTAGCTGACGAGGCTCGGCGTCATCCCGGCCTCCGCGGCCACCGCGCGCTGCGTCACCGCCGCCACGCCGCCGCGACCGACCACGCGCATCGTCGCCTCCCGCAGCAGCCGGCGGCGCTCCTCGCCCTTGCGCCGGCGCCCGTCGGTGACCTCGCGGGCGGCCGGGCCGCTCACGTCGGCTGCGCCCCGAGCTCGAGCGCGAGCACCCCGCCGATGACCAGCGCGATGCCGCCGACCTGCACCCACGTCAGCGACTCGCCGAGCACCACCGCGCCCGCGATCGCGACGAGCGCGACGCCCGCCGCCGCCCACACGCCGTAGGCGACGCTGACCCCCAGGCCCCGGGCCAGCGCCTGGGAGAGCAGCCCGAACGCCACCAGGTAGCCGACGACGACCACCACCGAGGGCCCGAGCCGGCTGAAGCCCTCGGAGAGCTTGAGCGACACCGTCGCGACGACCTCCGAGACGATCGCGAGCGCCAGGAACAGATAGGCCACGGCCCTCCTTCCGAAGAACTAGGTCAGATGACCAGGATTCTACGCCTCGTCGCGCGCGTCGCCGCGCTCGGCGCGCAGGTGCCGGCCGAGCACCTCGAGCTGCTGCGCGACCAGGACGGCTTCGAGGCCAACGGCCCTGCCCAGGTCCTGGCCCGTTACGCCTCGTACGCGGACCTGTTGGGCCAGGCGGTAGACGCGCAGGGGTGAGGGCCGACCGTCATACTCGGTCGGTCGTGCACAACCGTGAGGACTGACATGGAGGCCGTCGTGGCCCGACCCGCGCCGGTGACGCGGTACCGCTGGGCGAGCACCGACCCGGACGAGACGACGGAGTACCTGCGCGCGACCTACACCGACTTCCGCCCGCCGCGCGTGCCGCGCGAGGGCTTCGAGTTCTGGACCGACGTGGCGTCGGCGGGCACGTTCACCGTCAGCCGGCTGCGCCACTCCGGCGTGCTGCGCATGCCCGCGGAGCCGACGCCGGACCTGGTGGTCGTGCAGACGCTCGCCGGCGGGCCGCACCACGTCGACGACGGGCGGGAGCAGACCGCCGGGACGCTCAAGCTCTCGCCGACCTGGTCGGCCTACGACACCGGCTGGAGCGACGTCACCGTGCAGACCGTGGTGCTCGACCCCGTCCAGGTCGCCCGGGTCGGCGCCGAACTGTCGGGCCTCGAGCCCGACGCGGTCACCTTCGCGGGGATGTGCCCGCGCTCGGCCGCCCTCGCGACCTACTGGTCGCGCGTGTGCACCCACGTCCGCGACAGCGTGCTCAGCTCCGACGACCTCATGGCCGCGCCGCTGGTGCGCGCCGGCGCGCTGCGCCAGCTCGCCTCGGCGCTGCTGGCCACGTTCCCCAACACCGTCCGCGACGCGCTCGACGACCCGGTCGGGCCGGCCACGGGCCGCGCCGAGCCGGCCACGGTGCGCCGGGCCGTGGAGTACGTCGACGCGCACGCACACGAGGACATCGGGCTCACCGAGATCGCCGAGGCCGCGCGCATCGGGCCGCGGTCGCTGCAGCTCGCGTTCCGGCGCCACCGGGACTCGACGCCGATGGAGTACCTGCGCCGCGTCCGGCTCGAGCGCGCGCACCGGGACCTGCAGAGCGGCGACCCGACGCACGGCGACCGCGTCGAGGCGATCGCCGCGCGGTGGGGCTTCGCCCACCCCGGGCGGTTCTCGGTGCTCTACCGCGAGCACTACGGCCGCTCCCCCAGCGCCACCCTGCGGGGGTGACGCCAGGGCGCCCGGCTCAGTGAGCCCGGCCGGTCAGGGCGTCGCGGACGCGATCCACGAGCCCGGCGTCCGGCCGAGGGAGAGCGGGGTCCGTCAGACGCCTGACGAGGTTTGGACGCGCGCGGAGTGGGTAGACCGACGCCTCTCCATCGATCGAAGGGGGTGGTGGCGATGGCCACCCGTACACCAGGCACGACCCGGCGCACGCCGGTCCAGACCGTGGCGCTGATCTTCGGCGTGGTGTTCCTGCTGGTGGGCGTCCTGGGATTCATCCCGGGCGTCACGCAGGGCGCCGACGGGCTCGCGTTCGCGGGCCCGGGCTCCATGGCGATGTTGCTCGGCGTCTTCCACGTCTCGGTGCTGCACAACATCGTGCACCTGCTGTTCGGCGTGGCCGGGATCGCGATGGCCCGCACGCCGGGCAACGCCCGCAACTACCTCATCGGCAGCGGTGTGATCTACGCCGTGCTGACCGTGTACGGGCTGCTCGTCCCCGCCGACGGCGAGGCGAACTTCGTGCCGGTCAACACCGCCGACAACTGGCTGCACCTCGTGCTGACCATCGGCCTGCTGGCCGCGGGTCTCGCCCTGGGCCCGAAGGCCCGCCGGTAGCGGGAGGCCGCGGGCGCCGGGGTCTCGCACCCCGGCGCCCGCGGCGACCCCGGCGTCCGTGAAGGCGCCACGTGTGTCGGTCAGGGGCGGTCGACCGAGAAGATCTGCAGGTCGTCAGGGGTGCCCTTGAGCCTCGTGTGCCAGCGCTTGCGGCGCACGCGCAGCGACGACTCGTCGAGGCGGGCCAGGAGCTCGCCGCTCACGAGGATCTCGTCCTGCGCGGCCCGCTCTCCGAGGCGCGCGGCGGTGTTCACCGCGACGCCCAGGTAGTCGCCCCCGACCCGGCGCGGCCGCCCGAGGTGCAGGCCCGCGCGCATCCGCGGGGTCCAGTCGCCGACCGCCACGTCGGCGAGCCGCTGCCGCGCCTCGAACACGGCCTCGAGCGCCGCGGTCGGGTCCGCGAGGGCCGCCATCATCCCGTCGCCCAGGCGCTTGACCACCGTCCCGGCGCGGTCGGTGACCGGCTTCTCCCACGCCTCGCTGACCACCCGCATCGCGCGCTGGACCTCCTCGTCGCCGGCCTGCAGGGCCCAGCGCGAGAAGTCGACGAGGTCGGTGAACACCAGGACGACCTCGCGCTCGCCGGTCCCGCCGCCGAAGCGCTCGAGCACCGACTGCCACAGCTGCAGCCCGCCGAGGCCCACCTCGCGCGTCACGCCCGGCCGGTCACCGGTGAGCCCGACGACCGCGCGTCCGGCGAACTCCGCGTGCCGCGCCCCGCCGAGCGAGAGCGGGTCGCCGAAGTGCGCGTCGCCCGGCAGCACGCGGCGCACCCGCTGCACGGCGGTGCGCAAGCCCTCCGAGCGGTCGAGATCCCGGGCCTGCCGGCCCGCGCGCGACAGCGCCGCACGGAAGCGCGCGGCCCGCCCGTCCTGCTCCGCCGCGCTCTCGACCGGGGCGGCCCCGTCCTCGACCGGGGCGGCCACGCCCTCGACCGGGGCGGCCCCGTCCTGCCCGTCGGCGCGCTCATCGGCCATGGGGGTGATCCTCACGCACCTGGGCCCGCCCCGCGCCGCGGGGTCGTGCACGCCATGCGGAGGGGTCTAGAGCTCCGCGCGCCGCTCGGCGAGCGTCGCCGCGACGTCGCGCAGCTTGACGTTGAGGTCCTGCGAGGCCCGGCGCAGCACGTCGAACGCCTGGTCGGCGGGCAGGCCGCGGCGCTCCATGAGGATGCCCTTGGCCTGGCCGATCACGTCGCGGGAGTCGAGCGCGACCTGGAACTGGGTCTCGCGCAGCTGCGCCGCCTCGGTGACCGTGACGTAGGCCAGCGCGGTCGACACGTGCGCAGCCAGCAGGACGGCGGCCTCGCGGTCGCCGTCGTCGAACCCGCCGGGCACGAGCGAGTACAGGTTCAGTGCGCCCCGCAGCGGGCGCTCCTCGCCGACCGGGAAGAGGCCGACCGAGAACACACTGTCGGCGCCCAGCTCCGCGGCGGCCGGCCCGAAGCGCGTCCACGTGTCGTCGTGGGCGAGGTCGTCGCTGCGGGCGACGCCCAGGCCGCCGGCCTCGAGGGCCCGCACGCACGGACCCTCGTCGTGCTCGTACTGCACCTCGTCGAGCTTGACGGCCAGCTCGTCGGAGTACGCCGGGGTGGAGTAACCCTCCCGCTCCCCGCGGCGCAGGGTCACGCTGACGACGTCGGCGCCGCGGATCACGCGGCTGCCGACCGCGACGACGCGCTCGAGCACCTCGTTGACCCCGCCGGTCTCGGGTGCCTCCAGCAGCGCCTGGGTGATCTCGCCGACCACCCGGGCGAGCATCGTGATGCGCGGCCCGCCGCTCGGCGACCCGGTGCCCGGGTAGCCGTCGTTGCCCTTGGCGCGCTCGGTGGCGTCCTCGGCCACGAAGGCCGAGCGTTCGGCCTCCCAGTCGACCTCGTCGCCGTGCTCGCTCACCGCGGACTCCTTCCGGGTCGTGTGCGTCCCGCGCGCCGAGGTGCGTACCCGGTGACGTCGCCGGACACGCGTCGGGGGGTCACGACGGGACGGCCAGCGCGCGGGCCACGCGCGCCGCGAGGGCCACGTTGCCGCGGTAGACCGCGACGTTGACCTCCAGGCTCCGGCCCTCCGTCGCCTCCCGCACGCGCTCGAGCAGGAACGGCGTCGTGTCGTGGCCGACGACGCCTCGGTCGGCGGCCTCGGCGAGCGCGGCGTCGAGCACCGCGCGGTGCTCCGTGACGTCGAGCTGGGCCTCCGGGGCCACCGGGTTCGCGAGCAGCACCGCCGCGCGCAGCCCGAGCGCGTCCCGGGCCCGGACGACGGCGGCCGCCTCCTCGGGGTCGTCGACGCGCGCGGGCACCGGCACGCCCGCGTCGCGCACGTAGAACCCGGGGAAGGTGTCGGTGCGGTAGCCCAGCACCGTCACGTTGAGCGTCTCGAGGCGCTCGAGGGTGGCGGGCACGTCGAGGATGGACTTGACGCCCGCGGAGACCACGAGGATCGGCACGCCCGAGAGCGCGACCAGGTCGGCCGACTCGTCGAACGTCGTCGACGCGCCGCGGTGCACCCCGCCGAGCCCGCCGGTGGCGAACACCCCGACGCCGGCGCGGTGCGCGAGCAGCGCCGTCGCGGCCACGGTGGTACCGCCGCTCGTGCCGCGGGCGAGCGCCACCGGCAGGTCGCGCACGCTGAGCTTCTCGACGCCCGGGTCCGTGGCCAGCCGGGCCAGCTCGTCCGCGCCGAGCCCCTCGACGACGCGGCCGTCGACGACGCCGACGGTGGCGGGGACGACGCCCGCCTCCCGCAGCTGGGCCTCGGCGTCCGCGGCCACCGCGAGGTTGCGCGGCCGCGGCAGGCCGTGGGTGACGATCGTCGACTCGAGCGCCACGACGGGCCGGCGCTCGGCGACCGCCGCGCGGACCTCCTCGGCCACGGTCAGCACGGGTGTCGCTCCTCTCGCCGGACGGTCCCGATCGGCGGCCCCCAGCTCCTGGCCGCGCCGGGGTCGTGAGTGGGAGTGTGCCGCCCGTGAGCGCACACACCGTCGCCGACCACCTCGTCGACCGGCTGGCGGAGCTCGGTGTCGACCGTGTCTTCGGCGTCCCCGGCGACTACAGCCTCGCCATGCTCGACCACGTCACGCACCACCCGACGGTGCGCTGGACGGGGTGCACCAACGAGCTCAACGCCGGCTACGCCGCGGACGGCTACGGGCGCCTGCGCGGGATCGCCGCGCTGTGCACGACGTTCGGCGTCGGCGAGCTCAGCGCGATCAACGCCATCGCCGGGAGCTACGCCGAGCACGTGCCGGTCGTGCACGTCGTCGGCGCGCCGGCGCTGAGCTCGCAGGCGCTGCGCCGGCCCGTGCACCACACCCTCGGCGACGGGAAGTTCGGGCACTTCACGGCCATGCACGCGGACATCACCTGCGCGCGGGCGTCGCTGACCCCCGAGGACGCCGTCGCCGAGATCGACCGGGTGCTGAGCGCGGTGCGCGACCAGCGCCTGCCCGGCTACCTCGTGATCCCCGCCGACGTCGCCGCGCTGCCGGTGGAGCGGGCCACCACGCCCCTGCCGCCGCCGGTCGACACCACCGACCCGGCGGCGCTGGCGGGCTTCGTCGACGCCGCGCGGCGCCTGCTCGCGTCGGCGTCCTCGCCCGACGACGTCGCCCTGCTCGCCGGGCTGAGCGTGCACCGGCTCGGCGCGAGCGAGACCCTCGACCGCCTGCTCGCCGCCGGCCCGCTGCCGCACGCGACGACGCCGTGG